>JASKZZ010000028.1 GCA_030147335.1 Herpetosiphonaceae bacterium
TTGAGTGCCGGCGAAACAGCAGCTAGCTACCTGACCATGATTAGCGTGCATAAACTACGTCTCAGTCCACACGGTCCCCCCTGCACCTTGATGTGCCCCTTTAGACGAGCCTGGTTTTGCGTGCCGTCAACAATGGAGGCCACGATGCCTACGTTCAACGCATGCACCATTCTTCGCGGCTTGCCACTACGCAAGCTTCCTGTCCAGTGGCTTGGCCTTGTTCTTGCCGTAGCCTACTTCTTCAGCGCACTCCCCGTTGGCGCTGCCGATGGAGTTTACTATGTCAGCCCAAGCGGTAACGACATAAACTCCGGTACATCAGCAAACGCTCCGTTCAAAACAATTCAAAAGGCCGTTGATGTAGCGCAGCCCGGCAGCGTTATCAACCTTGCAGCTGGTGTTTATCTGCAAGATATACAGTCTCGCCGCAGTGGAACCGCCAATGCTCCGATTACGATCAAAGGTCCGGCGGACGCTGTGGTTAAGGGCGGTGGCAGCGCGCGTGTTGTTCTGATCAACCATGATTATTTGACGCTGGATGGTTTCACCCTAGATGGTCTGTTTGGCAGTCCCACCACCGCTACCGGCTATCGGGATAAACTACTTTATGCTATTGGTACTGCTCCGCGTGATGGAATCACCGGTCTTAAGCTGTTACACATGACTTTCAAGAATGCCGGTGGCGAGTGTGTTCGTTTGCGCTACTTTGCGCAACGCAACGAAATCGCACGTTCACATATCGGACCATGTGGCATTCATGACTTCAAGTTTCCTTCGACCAAGAAGAATGGCGAGGGTATTTATATCGGTACTGCGCCTGAGCAGCGTGCCGACGGGAAAAATCCTACCGCTGATCCCGATGAGTCGAATTGGAATTGGGTCCACGATAACACCTTCGACACCCAGGCCAACGAGTGTGTTGATGTTAAGGAAGCGGCTACCAGTAACATTATCGAGCACAATCGCTGCACTGGTCAGAAAGACCCCGAGAGCGGCGGCTTTGATAGCCGAGGCAGTGGTAATATTTTCCGCTACAACGAAAGCTTCGGCAATCTTGGCGCTGGCGTGCGGTTAGGCGGCGATGCCGAAACCGATGGGATTAACAACGACGTGTACGGCAATAATATCCACGATAACATGGGCGGCGGTATCAAAGTGCAGCGCGCTGTGCAAGCTAAGGTGTGCGGCAACCCAATGTCCAATAACGTGGGCGGGAATGCGGTTGGCACCTACAATACCACAATCAACCCGACCGCACCGTGTGTGAATACCACAGGCCGTGGTACCTTCGTCACCTACCTTCCTTTTATCAAAAAGTAAGCTATCGGCAGCGCAGTCAGCAAGTCGAGAGCAGCGGACGGTAGTTTGGCTAGACAAACTACAACACTAATTGCTTGGTAATTGTCTGCAGCTCAGTGCTGGTTAAACAACACCACGCGTTAGCACTCGCTAACGCGTGGTGTTGTTTAGTTATGAAGTTTCACATCGGCAACGCAAGGATCTTTTTGGACAAAAAGAAAACCCACTGGTGAATTTCACCAGTGGGTAAGTGGAGCGGGAGACGGGATTCGAACCCGCGACCTTCTCCTTGGCAAGGAGATGCTCTACCAACTGAGCCACTCCCGCAAGCACCGCTTGCAACGTGTGAGAGTATAGCATATGCTTTTGGAAAATGCAAATGCTGTAGCGACAAGTTTTGCAATGTGCTATCATTCTTAAAACTACATACGAACATTAATGCTGCCGCCGGCGCTCTCGTCACAATCCCCCTCTGCAACGGCAACGGGAAGAACAACACATGGATTTGGAACGTAAACTCGAGCTGCTGGCGGACGATGCCCGGTTCGAGTCGTGTGATAGCTTCGCTCCGCGTAAGCGTAAAGCTAAGCGAACAGCGCCGGGTATTCAGCAGACGCAAGGACCCAACGGCAAGTCAATGGCACTTTTGCGGCTGCTCCAAAGCAATAGCTGTGAGTGGGATTGTCCGTACTGTCCATTACGTCGCTCCAATGACATTGAGCGCGCTACGTTGTCGCCAGAGGAGCTGGCGACAACATTTATGCAGCGCTACAATGCAGGCGAGGCCCAAGGCTTGTTTTTGTCGTCGGCGGTGGATGGTGGTGTACGACCGGCTATGGCGCGTATGCTCGATACCATAGAGTTGCTGCGAATTCGGTTTGCCTACACGGGCTACGTTCATCTCAAGCTTATGCCTAGTGCGCGTGCTGATGAAGTTGAACGTGCTGCCACGCTTGCGGATCGTGTGTCGATTAATTTGGAAGCACCCAACGGCGACCGCATGAAGCGAATCTCACCCGAGCGCGGCTGGAACACGATCCTTGAACCGATGGCTTATGCGCGCCAGCAGCAAGAGCTTGGCAATTTGCCATCCGGCCAGGCAACTCAGCTGGTAGTCGGCGCGTCGGGAGAAAGTGACCGCGAGATTTTTGCGGCTACAACCCGGATGTATCGTGAATTTAAGCTGCGTCGTGTCTACTTCAACGCGTTCCGCGCGCAGGCCGGTACTCCCATGGCCGATCATGCATCAACGCCGTTTGTGCGTCAGCAGCGCTTGCAAGAGGCTGACTGGCTGATCCGTCATTATGGCTTTGATGCGGCTGAGCTGCCCTTCGAGGCCGACAATAACTTGCCGCTCCAGCTCGACCCCAAGTTTGCCTGGGCGGTGCAGCATCCCGAGCAGTTTCCACTTGAGATTCAAACCGCTGATCGTGAAGCGCTGCTGCGTGTTCCCGGAATCGGGCCAATTAGCCTTGAGCGTATCTTAGCGATGCGTGGCAGCGTTCGATTCCGTGAGCTACAACATTTGCGCAAGCTCGGCGTGGTAGTTGACAAGGCTCGGCATTTTGTGACGCTTGATGGTCGTTTTTTCGGCGGCGACGCGGCACAAGTTGTTGCTCGTCTGCGGGCACAGCCGGTTGCAGAGCAGCTTTCGCTATGGTAGCTCCGCGTTATGGGTTGAAGCAGTAAAGCAAGAATCCCATTACTCCCCTCGCCGTCCTTGTGGTTCTTTGCCCCTGACCCGCTTCCTATGCCATGGTAGCCCAATCGTGTATAGAACTGGCGACGTAAACACGGTATGATTCATCTAGTGCCGCCTTTGTAGGGTGGTTTGGCGCATGTCTTTGGAGTTTTGCATGATCGAAGCACACGACCTGCATAAATATTTTGGCGAGTTCCATGCTGTACGCGGTATCTCGCTCCAAGTTCCGGCTGGTCAAGTATTGGCGCTGCTCGGCCCGAATGGCGCGGGCAAGACAACAACAATCCGTATGATCAGTGCAATCTTGAAGCCCAGCAAGGGCACGGCGCGCATAGCTGGCCACGATGTGGCTACTGAGCCGCAGGTTGTGCGCCACAAGGTTGGCTTGCTGACCGAATATCCTGGTTTGTACGCTCGAATGACCGCTGTTGACTATCTGTTGTTCTTTGGCCGGCTCCAGGGTATGAATCGTACTGATTGCGCTGCACGTGCCACAGAATTGCTCAAGCGATTTGAGTTGTGGGATGCGCGTGATCGTAAGCTTGATGGGTACTCAAAAGGCATGAAGCAAAAGGTCGCCCTGATCCGCGCGATGCTGCACAATCCTTCCGTGCTTTATCTCGACGAGCCTACAACGGCGATGGACCCGCAAAGCGCGCGAACGGTGCGAGATGCGATTGCCGATTTGCGCGACTCACGCCGCGCGGTGGTACTGTGTACGCATAACTTGAACGAGGCTGAAGAGCTGGCCGATCATATTGCGGTGGTGCGGGGTGGGCAGATTGTGGCGAACGGTACGGCGGAGCAGCTGACGCAGCAATTGTTGGGGGATCCGCTGTGGGAAGTCCGTACGGCGCGGCGGCTCAACGGCGAGGTTACCGACATTAGCCGGATGGTTGAAATCGAAGAGTTTGGTGATATGTGGTTGCGCTACCGCACACGGCGACCAAGCGAAACAAATCCGGCGTTGTTGCGTCGACTTCATGCCGCTGGTACGCCGGTTGTTTCGCTAAGTGAAATCCCCCGCTCGTTAGAGTCAGTGTATCTGCGAATTGTGGGCGAGACTCAACCCGAGCGTATGGTCGGTGTGCCAGAACAAGCAGAAGGTGTCGTTGTATGATGATGCTTCCAATCCGCGCTGTTGCTCGTCGTGAAATGCGCGATA
>JASKZZ010000056.1 GCA_030147335.1 Herpetosiphonaceae bacterium
ACCGAAGGCTTGCAGCGCGGTTTGTTTCGTTTGGGAGAATGAAAAACATAGAACAAGGGATAATCGTTGAAGGTAGGGGGAGCAAATGTTTCTTTTGAAACCTGACCGCTACTTGCCTCAAGCCTCATACTTCAAACTTGAGACCTCACGCATATGAAACGACGAAAAGGCTGGCAACGACAAGATCCGCACGACGCGCCGCTGCGCGAACTACAGCGACGCGCGGAAGCAATGACTCGCGGCGATTTTTCTATGCTCGGACAATCGGTGGGGGGAACTTCTGAGATTGAAGATCTGCGGCGTGCAATGGATGTCATGGGCGCGCATGTCGAGCAAGCTCAGGTAGGAATGCAAGCGTACATTGCGGCGCTTACTACCGCACAAGAAGCAGAGCGTGGCAGAGTTGCACGCGATCTCCACGACGACACGGTACAGCGTTTGGTCGCGCTCGGACAAGGCGTTGAGCGCGTGCAGCGAGCGATTGAGCGCGATCCGGTGCTTGCCGTTGAGCGACTTAAAGGTCTGCGTTCGGAGATCATCGCAATGGTTCAATCGGTGCGAACAATTATTGGCGATCTGCGACCACCAGCACTTGAAGAGCTAGGACTGCTGCCCGCGGTCGAACTGTTGTTGCAGCGAAATGCCGATGACGCGCCGCAAGTTACCGTTGAGGTTGTGGGCCAGGAGCGCCGCCTTGATCCTCAAAGTGAGCTTGCAGTGTTTCGGATCATTCAAGAAGCATGGAGCAATGTACGGCGTCATGCCCAGGCGCGTCATGTCGCAATCGAGTTTCGCTATGGTAAAGATGCGCTTGATGTCAGCTTTGAGGATGATGGGAAGGGATTTGATCCGTCATTAGCAGGCTCGCAGCGTGGACATTTCGGGCTGCTGGGCATGCAGGAGCGCGCAATGCTGGTCGGTGGCAGAGTTGAGATTACAAGCGCGCCGGAGACTGGAACTGTACTGCGAGTTCACGTTCCGTATCCAGGAGTTGCAGGACGCGACCCGATTTGCGATATGCTGGTCGGCCCAGAAGCGCTTAGCTCCGAATATCGTTCGGAAATATATCGCTTTTGCTCACAAGCCTGCCGCGATCTATTTGTAGCTCAGCCCGAGCGCTACATTGAGAACACCATAAGGTAGTTTGATTAGCCGCCCCGCAGAGTGATAGTACATCTGCGGGGCGGCTAATCAATTAGTGACGGTTCGACAAAAACACAGTCCGTACCGAAGGGAGCATAAGATATGCAAACACGAGCAGCAGCGGCGTGAAAGCAATGAGCAGATTAACACCCTCAACCAACGATTGAAGCAGCAGAAAGCAGGCTTGTACAATCACAAACGATAATGTCGCGCCCCAGGCCCAGCGCCGCAAGCGCAGCAGGCCGTACACCAGTACCGCTGTAACAAACGCAAATGACAGCAGGAGTGAGCGTGTCAACCCCGCCTCAGATAATGCCTCCCCTCGCACCAGCGTTCCTACACCAGCGCTAAAAAACACGACCACAATTAGCATAATCGAGATCATAATCACACCGCGTGGTGTTCGTGGCTCTTTTTTCTCGCTCATCTTCCTTGCTCAAAGTGGCGAGTGACGATTTGGTGATTATGCTCCCATCGTCACTCAGCACACGTTACTGTAGCCCTGCCTCCGCAGCACGCAAAATAATGCGGTCAATCACTGACTCGACCGGTGCCCAATCGTCGGTAAACGCCTGAATCTCTGCCCCATCCTTGTCCGTCCATTCTCGCATCGGCAACTTGCGGTTGTTGCTGACAAGGGCTTGCTCCATGACATACTGCAACACAGGATCGTTTATATCCCTGGCATTCGCCCGAAAGTTGGCGACACCGTCACCAACCGGCTGCTTCACGCCAATCACAATGCTGTTACCAAACGATGGAACGTCCAAAATAAATACTTGAGGAAACACCGTTCGCATGGTGGTCGCCAAGACATTGACCAGACGGTAATCAGAACCTGGCTTGCCGGCGTTTACAACCGCAACACCATTGGGGGACAAATGGGCATTCACCTCGCTGAAAAATTCCCGCGTGGTAAGGTGGAACGGAATGTACGGCTGATGGTAGGCATCCATACCGACAATATCATACGTTTCCTGGGTGCGATTGAGATACACACGTCCATCCTCAGCATGTACGTTGTAATTCGGCGCAACTTGATCTTCCATCGCGAAGTATTTGCGGCCAATATCCACAATCGCCGGATCGATCTCTACCGCATCAATCCGCACATCCTGGCCATAGAACGCCAAAAACTGCTTCGGAATAGTGCCGGCCGCCGAACCAATCATTAGCATGCTATCAACTTCGTCTTTTGTGCGATTGGGGTACACATACGGCGCTACATTAAAAAAATCCCACGGACCATTCGTTAGCAGGTCGGCTGGATTATTTGTCTGCTCGTAGCGCGTGTTATAGATTGAATGGATCGCCTGACCCTCATTGAGAATAAGGCCCATCTGTTTTGTGTTATCGGGACCAAACGGCGTTTCCGCGACTTGAATGTAGTTGTATGTGCTTTCTTGCTCGTACACCGACTCACAGCTGCGGCAGAATGGTTCGCGAATACCACGCAGCCCCAGCTGAAACACAGCCAACAGCATAACTGCGGGAATTGCGACCAGTGCCGCGCGACGGCGCAGTCCCAGAGCGCCCACGACAACCAACGCCAGCGAGAACACATAAAACGTTAGGTTGGTACCCAACGCTGGAATAAGCACCAGCACAGGCAAAAACGTGCCAAGGATCGAGCCAATCGTTGACAGCGCGTACAAGGAGCCGGCGATTCGACCAGCGCTTTCCAAGTCGTTCATGCTCAGCCGAATCGCAAACGGCGAGACCATGCCAAGCAGAATGATCGGAACGCTCATCAGCAGCAGTACGCCAAAGAATGAGCCAAAAAATACGCCGATTGAAAAGGTATTGAACGCCGATGCGGAAGCAGCCAGAATTGGTCGAGCGATCAATGGGATTGGCGCAGTTGCAAGACCCGCTCCCAACAAAATCATTGCCAGTATTTGTGGGTCAGGTCGACGATCCGCCAAACGTCCACCAAGCCGATAGCCAATCGTCAAGTAGATCAGCGTAAGGCCGATAACGTTGGCCCAGATAAGCTGCGAAGAGCCAAAAAAAGGCTGCAACAGCCGTGATACAGTTAGCTCGATGCCAAGCGAACAAATGCCGCCGGTCATAACGGCGGCAATTAAGAACCATCGTTGTCGCACGGGATACTGTTTCTCCTCAAAACGATGAGTTACGGCGGCTGCATTGCATGAATGCAAGACGCAGCAGCGCACAACTCTAGCTTATAAGTATTGGGGGAGCAAGATGCGGTTATTCTCTAGCCAAGAACGCCGAACACCAGAGTTTGCAAGAATTGCAACAGCAGGATGGCGATCATTGGACTAAAATCGAACATGCCAACGGAAGGAATAACCCGTCGAAGCGGACCAAGAATCGGCTCAGTAATCTCAAACAAAATCTGCGTGATTCGCATCTGACCGGTTTGGTCGATAAAGGTCATCAAAATACGACCAATGATCGCGATATCGAGTGCAATAAATAAGATTCTGAAAAAAGTTAAAAAAAAGTTTTCCATCCCGCTTGTCATCCTCGCACGAACATGTCTCATAGGCTGCACACAGTGTGCAACATTTTGCTTTCATTATATCATGGCTTGGCCACTAGCTCCACGCGACAAATCATTTGCAAAGCATTGACAGTGCCTGCCCATGTGCCTATACTACATGCACAAGGAGCACGCCATGACAAACTCCTCACGTTTTTTGCAAAGCTTCGCAGCTACTCCCTTATACAACACCAAACTGGTCGTTGGTGAAACCGGTGTGCCCGCCGATACCTTTCGAGCCTGGGAGCGTCGTTATGGTTTACCACGGCCACACCGTGGTGAAGGTGGACAGCGCCTGTATTCCGAGCGAGATATTGCTACAATTCGTTGGCTACGGGACAGAACAAATGAGGGATTGACGATCAGCCAGGCAGTAGCATTGCTTGAGTCGGAAGCAGAGGTGCCTGCCGTCAACAATCAGCCGCGCTCGTTTGAAGCGCTGCGCAACGATCTATTACACGCATTGCTTCGCTTTGATGCGTCAAATGCAGATACAATTTTGAGCGAAGCATTCGCGCTTTATCCACTTGATAACGTATGTACCTCTGTGATGCAGCCAGTGCTTGTTGCTGTGGGTGAGCTGTGGCACGACGGCAATGCTTCCGTTGCTCAAGAACACTTTACGAGCCAGTTTCTACGTCGCAAGCTGCTGGCGCTTCTCAACATCTACGACGTGCCGGAAGGCCGTGCAACTGTGATTGCCGCGTGCGCCCCTGGGGAACAGCATGACCTAGGGCTGCTGTTGCTGGCGCTGTTTCTGGTACGCCGCAACTACAAAGTAGTGTTTCTTGGCAGCGATGTGCCCAGCGATGCGCTCCAACACGCCGTTTCTCAAGTTCGGCCCAACATTGTTTGCATTTCAGCGGCCAGCACAACCACAACCGATCATGCGCTACATATGGCAGACGAAGTTGTAGCGCACTATCCCGATGTTCTTGTTTTTATCGGCGGTCAGGGCGTGGACCCAGCAAATACAAAACACAGTAACATTCATATCTTGGTTGGGGGCGGCGTAGCGGCGGTTGAGGAAATTAATGCTGCATTAGCCGCTAAACGCATTGGTTTATAAGATGTCGCCGTCCTGGAGAATCCTCTTGTGAATAACCTGCTATCATAAAAACAATGTGTTCGCAGGAAGGAAACAGGGCTGTATGAT
>JASKZZ010000118.1 GCA_030147335.1 Herpetosiphonaceae bacterium
ACAAGGTTGTACGATACAGGACCCGAAACAGCATCTTCTGCTTACACCATATTCGATGCTTGCTATTGGAAACACAGATAACAGATACAGATGTTCGTTTTCTAACAATCCTGTATCGTACAATCCATTATCTGTGCAAACAGCTTGACAACCACGTTCAGCGTATCATTTACTCCTTGATGCACCAAGGAGTAAACTCACTGATGAGGCATGTACGTAACCCTCAGCCGTCTTTACCCACCTATCGAACATTATCCGCAACACCATCGTTTTATCTACCGGCTCGCTCCGTTATTAGACACGAGTGTGTTAGCAAGAACCGTTCGCACGTTCGATTGGATACGGGAATCGACAGCTTGTGAACAAGCGATGCGCAGGCAGACCGCCCCAAACTCAAGAAATGACGATACTGCTGGATTATTAATTGCGCGGGGATACTGCACCATTGATGATGAGGATCAGTGTGTAGTTATATAGTGTCGTATAGCTACACCTCGTATGAACACTGCTTCCTCGTCACTAACTAACCGGCACGTTCCACAGCGCAACACCTGCAATTCTGAAAGCATCCGCTTCCGGCTGATTTGACGGTTTTTGTTCGCCATTGTGTCAATAACGCACGTCCTGCCCTAACATCAAACAATCGTTAGTGGACGCGCTCCGACTCTTTGTTCGCAACAAAGCTACTCAGCTCACGAACCTTGGCGGCAATATCTGGCGCTGTCACAATCGCTTCGCCAACAAGTATAGCATCGGCGTTACACGCCCGCAAACGGCCAAAATCCGCAACATCTCGAATACCACTCTCACTGACCAGCACTGGTCGTTCGCAGCTTGGCAGCCGATCAGCTAACCGCTCGGTCGTTGCCACATCTACCTCAAACGTTCGCAGGTTGCGGTTATTCACGCCAATTGTTGTCACGCCCACTGCCAACGCTCGTTGCAGTTCCTCCTCATCGTGAACCTCGACCAGCGCTTCCATGCCAAGTTGCTCGGTGAGATCAAGCAGCTCACGCAGCAGCTCATCGTCAAGCGCGGCCACAATCAGCAACAGCGCGTCGGCTCCATACGCTCGTGCCTCGTACACTTGATAACGATCAAGAATGAAGTCTTTGCGCAGCAGCGGCGCTTGTTGCGTTTGTGGCAAGTTCTGCTGTAGCTCACGAATCCCTTTGAGATATTGAAGGCTGCCGCCAAAAAAGCGCACATCGGTCAGCACCGAAAGCGCATCAGCACCATTTTCAAGATACGTTCGCGCCAGCTTGATCGGGTCAAAGTTGGGCAGCAGCACGCCTTTGGATGGGCTTTTGTGCTTAACTTCGGCGATCAGCGCCAACCGATGAGGATGACGCAACGCGGCGCTGAATGGCCGCGCTGGAAGAGCGTTAGCTAGACGCTGCTGTAACTCATCCAACGACACCTTCAGCTTTTGGCGCGCAACCTCTTCGCGCTTGTGGTCAAGAATACGGTCAAGATAGGTTGCTTCGGTCATGAACCATTCACCTACACATTCTGCTCATTGACAGCTACGGCCGTTCGCTCTAGACTCGCCACGATTAAAGGCAGGAGTACATCATGGCGCAGTTCAACTATGAGGCGCTGATCCGTAACGTGCCGGACTTCCCGATCCCCGGTGTGCAATTCAAAGATATTACCACATTGTTGTGTAACGGCCCGGCGTTCAAGGCAGTGATCGACGGCATTACCGAGCAGTATCGCGACCAACAAGTGGATATTGTTGCCGGCGTCGAGTCGCGCGGCTTCATCTTTTCGGCTCCCGTTGCATACAATCTTGGCGCCGGCCTGACACCGATTCGCAAGCCAGGTAAACTGCCATCGGAAACCGTTGAAGTTTCCTATACCCTTGAGTATGGCACAAACACACTACAAATGCACGCAGATGCTTTTCCAAAAGGCGCGCGCGTGCTGCTTGTTGACGACCTACTCGCAACCGGAGGCACGATTGCCGCGGCGGCATCGCTGGTTCAGCAGATCGGCGGCCATGTTGTCGGCCTTGCGTTTGTGGTCGAACTCACATTTCTTAATGGTCGAGCTTTGCTTGGCGATTATCCGATTTTTTCGCTCGTTCAATATTGAACGCTTCCACCGAAACGTGACAACCGAGCCGCAGGTTCAACAGCCGACGCGCAGGTTTGCGGCGTGTGTTGGGGTATGTTATAATCGTGCATCAACAACTGAAAAACGCGACTCATCGCGATGGGCGGAGGGACTGGCCCGATGAAGCCCGGCAACCCCTGCAACATGCAGAATTGTTCACGTTCAATTCTTCAACTTGCAGGAAGGTGCCAAATCCTGCGACATAGTTTAGCTGTGTCGGAAGATGAGAGGGAGTGTATGATGTGGCCTCTCGTAAGAGCGGCCTTTTTTAGTGGGATTTTTGCATGGAAACGGTATGGTGGGAGTCAGGCGCAGTTTGCTTGATCGACCAACGGGTATTACCTCATACACAGGCAACGGTTCGATGCGGAACTGTTGTTGAAGTGGTTGACGCGATTCGGAGCATGGTTGTACGCGGTGCGCCGGCTATTGGTGTGACCGCAGCCTATGGTATGGCGCTTGCAGTTCAGCAGCCCGTCGCCGATACAGCAGCGCTGCTAGGTACGCTTCGTGAAGCCAAGGCAACGCTTGATGAAGCTCGGCCAACTGCCGTTAACCTTCGTTGGGCAACCAGCCGAATGCTTGCTGCCGCTTTACGATTGGCAACTACCAGTGCAACAAGCGCTATTGCCGACCAGCTTCTAGCCGAGGCGAACGCGATCCGTGACGAAGACGTGGCAATGTGTCATGCAATTGGCGATCACGGCGCGGAACTGCTTGCTGATGGCGCGCGCGTTCTTACACACTGTAATGCAGGCGGTTTGGCCACGGCGGGCTATGGCACAGCGCTAGCTCCGATTAAAACTGCGCATACACAGGGCAAGCAGATGCATGTGTTTGTTGATGAAACACGGCCATTTTTGCAAGGCGCGCGACTAACGGCCTGGGAACTTCAGGATGCAGGAATTCCCCAAACGCTCATCACCGACAATATGGCCGGCTACTTTATGCGCCGTGGCGATGTCGATTGTATTATCGTCGGGGCAGATCGCATTGTGGCGAATGGCGATGTGGCAAACAAGATCGGCACCTATAGCTTGGCAGTGTTAGCTCGGGCGCACAACATCCCATTTTACGTTGCCGCTCCTACATCTACCATCGATCTCAACTTGCAGCACGGCGACAATATTCCGATTGAGCAGCGTGCGGCTGATGAAGTAACACATCTGGCGGGAGAACGCATCGCGCCCGAAGGCGTACATGCAGCGCACCCTGCTTTTGATATTACCCCGAACGAGTTGGTCACGGCGATCATCACAGAACATGGCGTTATCAAACCGCCGTATCGCGATCAGTTGGAACAGGTTGTACGAATGGCAAACAGATCAACTGAGCCGTTCGCAGTCAATACTGATGGCCCTGTAGCGGCGGAAGCGTAGCACGATAACCTGTGATGGCATTGCCTTTTCGGCCTAATTGTCAACCAACAAGTCTCGGTCCACTTGCCTACACCGACGCATCAAGCGCTTGGGATATTGTGCTGCGCCATATGCCTGGTCTACCTGCGCTGCCGTTTATCGCCGACGGTGGTAGCGCGCTGGCTTGTTGGAGTGTCGAGGGATTCGGTGGCGTAACCAAAGATGGCGACCAGCTTATACTTGATCGAGCAGTGGCGCTGCGTAGTCTCGACTCGGTGTATGCTGATTATTTGCGCGGCACAACCGCGACTCAGGCTAGTGATCTAGCAGTGCTGCCACGAAATCATACACCGGAGCAATCACCGTTTCGCCGTTCACACACGGTATTCGGCATGGTGCTTGGGCCGATCACTCTTGCAATGATGATGATCGATGATCGCGGCGAACCAATTATCGACCATGCAGAGCTGCTCGACGGTCTTGCAAAACACGTATTCCTACGCCGACAAGCACTGCACAAAGCGTTGGAACGCAGCGGAAAGCCGGTTGTTGTGTGGGTCTACGAGCCATATCTTTCTGTTACGCGGTCACCATTCGCATCACTTAGCGCTGATGAGCTGCATTCCGCTGCCGACCAGGCACTTGGCTACAACGCTCCCCGCGCGTTATGGCTAGCCGACCTGTCATCAGCACTTCACTTGCCGGAAACGCTGTATGTTGATCTTATTGCGATGCCGATGCCGACGCCCGAACAGGCTGCAACGGCAGCGCCATGGCTCAAGCAGTTACTGGCGCGAAAAGCTGCTATCGGTTGGGGAGTAGTACCCGTAACAACGGAAGGGTTACGAAGCGCGACGGCAGGGCGGCTAGCGGGGCGCTTTTCTACATGGATGCTAGCTCTGGAAGCGGAAGACGTACCAATTGAGCAGCTTTTGTCGCTATCATTGGTGATGCCGGAAGATACGTTGATATATCTTGAACCCGCTGAGGTGGAGCGTGCACTTGCATTAACAACCGAGCTGTCGTCTCTTATTCGACAATCGTATGGAGTGGATTAGGCACTAGCTAAGGAGCTTCTAGCAATCAGCAATTAGTTGTAGCCGCCGTTTGTGCCAAGTCAATGCTGATAGCTGATAGCTAAAAGGGAACTAAACAGTGCGTATTATCGTCACGGGGTCAATCGCATACGACTACATTATGGTCTTTCCAGGACATTTTAAGGACCATATTTTGGCCGACAAAATGCATGTTCTAAGCGTATCGTTCCTGGTGGACTCGCTCAAACGTATGCATGGCGGGACAGCGCCCAATATCGCGTACAATCTGGCGCTGCTTGGCGAGCGGCCAGAAGT
>JASKZZ010000169.1 GCA_030147335.1 Herpetosiphonaceae bacterium
CGGCGAAACATTGCCCAAGAACATCGACACCGGCTTCCACTATTACGACAAGACCAACATCGACTCCGACCCGATCAAGGCATTGTTGTACGAATAAGCGTTTTTGGTCCGTTTGATCTATGAAAAGGATTGTCCACCACAGGGACAGTCCTTTTCCTGATTAAGCGTCGAGACTTTATGTTAACTTCAGAATCAAGGCCGAATGCAGGGACAAAAACACTACCTGTCGTTCGCGTCATCAGGTTCGGATACAATCAACAACATTCATCAGGAGGTTTAGGAATGATTCGTGGCTCGTTGACGCATCCGCTTATCTTGGAGGCTCTGGGTCAAGCAGGGCACGGAACGAAAGTGCTGATTGCAGACGGTAACTATCCATTTTCAACCGGCGCATACCGACACGCGAAACGAGTCTTTCTTAATCTATCTCCCGGTCTCGTATCCGTAACCGATGTATTGCGCGTACTCACCACTGCGATACCCATTGAATCTGCTGCCGTCATGGTACCGAATGGTCCGGAGCCACCGATTTTTGACGAATTCCGCCAGCTGTTGCCCACAAACATGCAGCTCGACCCGCTTGAACGGTTCGCTTTTTATGACGCAGCTCGGGATGAAAATGTTGGCCTTGTGATTGCAACCGGCGAAGAACGGGTGTACGCGAACATCCTGCTGACAATTGGTGTTATACCGCCATCTGCGAGCTGATGCGCGGCTACTCGGAAAAGGAGTATTGAAGCATGACCGGATCACCAGATACTAATCAGCTACCAAAAAAACGGTTCGGCCAAACGAATCTACACGTCACATCGCTTTCAGTTGGCTGTGCGCAGCTGGGCGATATGCCCGAAACATTTGCTTTTTCGGTGGGTGAAGAAAGAGCGCTAGACACAATCAGGAGCGCGTTCAACAGCCCGATCAATTTTCTGGATACCGCTGCATCATATGGTGATGGCGAAAGTGAACGACGAATTGGCGTGGTGCTGAAGGAGCTAGGTGGAGTGCCGCAAGGCGCTGTGCTGGCGACCAAATGCGACCGTAATTTGCAGACCGGTGAGTTCAGCGGCGAGCAGATCAAGCGTTCAATCGAGCGCAGCTTACAACTACTCGGCCAAGATCGCCTCCAGATCGTTTACCTGCACGATCCCGAACATACGACGTTTGAAAACGTAATGGGGCCGGGTGGACCGCTCGAAGTGATGATCCGCTTTCGAGACGAAGGGGTAATCCAGCATATTGGTGTTGCAGGCGGACCAATTGACCTTATGATCCGCTACGTTGAGACTGGAGCTTTTGAGGCGGTGATTACGCATAACCGCTACACGCTGATCAACCGCACAGCAGCGCCCTTGCTTGAGCTAGCAGCAAGCCGTGGCATTGCCGTGCTTAATGCAGCGCCTTATGGTAGCGGTATTTTGGCAAAAGGCCCGGATGCCTATGCGCGCTATGCCTACCAGGATGCGTCGCCGGAAATCATTGAGTCTGTTCGACGCATGGCTGAGGTTTGTGAGCGCCACAATGTACCGTTGGCAGCGGCCGCGCTTCAATTCTCGACACGCGATCCACGTATCACGTCAACGATTGTGGGCATGAGTCGGCCCGAACGCATCGAGCAAACGCTGGAGCTAGCGCGTCACCCAATTCCCGACGAGCTGTGGTCCGAACTCGACGCGATAACCCTGCCGGAGTCGGACCCTGAATCTAACCGTTGGTAAAAGTAGTGATAAGCGTGGCGGCAGGATGCTGTATCATTCATTCCTGCCGCCATCAACGCAGCACCACCAGCAGTAAGGTCAGGCTAAGGAGGCTGCCCAGCGTCGAGGCCACAACGGCATTGCTGACGAATTGTGGCCACGCGTCAAACTCCTGCGCGACAATTGTCATGTTCACGGCTGTCGGCATTGCCGCTTGCAGTACGCCCACCTGTAGCGATAAGCCATCCAGCCCCAACATCACGCCGACGCCATACGCCAATCCCACCGAGCCAACCAATCGCACACCGAGAACGAGACCAAGCGCACGCCATGAATGGACCGGTTGGCGTTGGTGCAGGTGCATCCCCAAAATCAGCAGCAGCAGGGGCAACGTCGCGTCGGCCAGTAAACGTATGCCACGATACAGGCCGAAGGCAAGCGATCCGTTTGTTTCGTCTAAATGGATGCCCACCATGCGCAGCACAATCGCCAGTAATGCGGCATACACAATCGGCATGCGCAGTACTTGTACAAACGCAGCCCGACGATTTCCATGAACGGCGGTAGCAAGATACACAGCGAACGTCTGCGACATGATTGACTGCACGAGATAGCCGACAAGCGCCAGTTGAAAGCCGACCTCGCCAAAGGCAAAGCGCGACGCCGACAGGCCATAGTTGCCCGAATTCATAAACGTCGTCGCCAGCATAAATCCGCTGCGCTGATGGCTTGTCAGTCGTAGCGTCAGCGCAAACAGATACGCGCAGACGCTTGTCACGAGAATCACTGCCACCATGTGCAGCCCAAGTCGGAGTGCCACCTCAAGCGCAATCTCGCTGCGCAGCAAGCTCACAAACATCAGACATGGACTTAGCCCGTAGATGCTGATGCGATTGAGCGTTCGCAGATCAAGTGGAAAGGCAAAACGCAGCGCAAAGCCAATCGCCGCAACCACCGCAATCGGGAACAAAACTTCAGCAAAAGCACGCAGCATTTTCAAAAGTGGCTGCACGGCTCATCCATGGCCAATGTAGATTGTTTTCGTTCGCGTGTAAAACTCGATTGCACCTTGACCCTGTTCCTTGAAGGTATTTGAGCTAGAATGTTTGAAGCCGCCAAATGGCGCGTGCAGCGCAAGACCAGTCGTCGGTTGATTGACTTTGACCACACCCGCGTCGATGTTGTTGGCGAAGGCAAATGCTTTTTGCAGATCATTGGTAACAACGCCCGCCGATAAGCCATAACCAATCGTATTAGCTTTGAGGAGCGCATCGTCGAAGTCGCGCGCCCGAATCACGCTGATCACCGGACCAAATATCTCCTCCTGCGCGATTCGCATGTCCGGCTCGACGCCATCAAACACTGTCGGCTGCACCCAATAATCGCCCACTCGCTCACCGCCGGCCACAAGTATAGCTGCCTCATCCTTGCCAACCTGAACGTACTTCAGATCGGTTTCAAGCTGACTTTGATTAACCGCCGGTCCCATCTGCACGCCTTCGTCCAACCCGTTGCCGACCTTCAAATGACGCGCTGCTTCGGCCAAAGCTTGCACAAATCTGTCGGCAATGCCCTGCTCCGCAATAACACGGCTGGTCGCGGTACAGGCCTGACCGGTCAAACTAAAGCCGCCGGTCACCGCTAAACGAACGGCAAGATCGAGATCGGCGTCGTTAAGAACGACCAGCGCGTTTTTACCGCCCATTTCAAGCTGCACGCGGGTCATGTTCTTAATCGCTTGTCCGTAAATACCCGAGCCGACATCATACGAGCCGGTAAAGCTAATGCCATTGACTTCCTTATTGCCGATCAGTTCATCACCAACAGTCCCGCCCGAACCCGTCACAAAGTTAATTACGCCAGGCGGTAGTCCAGCTTCGACCAGCGCCTCGACCAGCAGCATCCCAATATGCGGCGCGTCGGAGGCCGGCTTGAACACAACCGTATTGCCATACACGAGCGCGGGAGCGATTTTCCATGCAGGAATTGCGATCGGAAAGTTCCAGGGAGTGATAATGCTTACAACGCCTAATGGCTCCCGCTTGGAATACAGCAGTTCACCATGGACAGTGCTTGGGAGCACATCACCACCGTTGCGCCAACCTTCGCCGCTGAAGTAGCGGAAAATGTCGCGCGCACGGGTAACTTCGCCTCGTGACTCGGCCAGCGTCTTGCCTTCTTCACGCGTCAGCGCTGCCGCCATATCGTCGAGCCGCGCGTCAATGATTTGACTAGCTTTGTCGAGGATTGCGCCACGGTTTGGCGCGGGCATTTTTGACCATCCGGGGAAAGCTTCACGCGCGGCTGCAACAGCGCGACGAGCATCATCACGCGTTGCTTTAGGAAATGAATTGAGCGTTTCACCAGTCGCTGGATTTCGATTTTCAAACGTCGCGCCATCGCTTGAATCTATCCACTGGCCGCCGATCAAATTTTGGTAGGCTTGCATTGCCTTGGATACCTTTCATATTCAATATCCCAATAGTGATAGATCAGGCCATCAAGCGCGCCACATTGCGGAGCGTGCCAATCCCATCAATCGTGATCGTAACGTCATCGCCGTCTTGCAGCGTAAAATCATCGGGCGGCACAATCCCGGTTCCTGTAAATAACAAAACGCCGGATGGAAAATCGTTGTATCGTCCTAAGTA
>JASKZZ010000211.1 GCA_030147335.1 Herpetosiphonaceae bacterium
GGCTGTTCGGCGTCAAGTAGGATATAGCCGCCGCGCTGAACCCCCGATGCAGGTGGAAACGTGGATCGATCCAGCACTGGCACTGGCTGGCGAGTTAAGATCAAAGCAGTAGGCCGCGCCCTATTGTTGATAGCTACGCGCCATGCTTCAACCGTCTCGGTCGCATCGGCAGGCCGAATAACGGTAAGATGCGGGATTGCTCGACATGCCGCCAAATGCTCAACCGGTTGGTGTGTAGGACCATCTTCGCCAACACCAATCGAGTCGTGGGTGAATATAAAAATATTATGGACACGCATCAAAGCTGCTAAGCGGAGCGCGGGCCGGAGATAATCCGAGAAGGTAAAGAACGTGCCGCCGTATGGCAATAGGCCACCGTGCAGCGCAATACCATTCATTGCCGCGGCCATACCATGCTCGCGCACACCGAAGCGCAGGTAGTTTGCCTCGAATGACTCGGCCTCGATGTCCTTAGCGTCTTTGGGCCTTGTGTTGACGGAGGGCGTCAGGTCAGCCGCGCCGCCCAGCAGCTGGGGCAGCGTGCCGACAAGCGCATTAATAACGTCGCCTGACGCTTTGCGGGTGGGAACGCCCTTTGGATCCAGGTCAAACGAAGGCATATTCGCGTCCCAGCCTTCAGGTGGCGTCGTGCTCCACATCGTGTCCCACATTTGCGCGAGGTCGGGATGTTCGGCACGGTAACGCTCGAATTGTTCCTGCCATTCCTGCTGCTTGGCCGCCCCTCGTCCAGCCGCATCGCGGAAATGCTGTACCACATCGTCGGGTACGTAGAAGAATTGATCGGTGGGCATGCCAAGCTGTTGTTTCGCCAGCCGAATTTCTTCGTCGCCGGGAGGATCGCTATGGGCTTTGGATGTGCCCTGGCGGTTTGGCATGCCATAACCGATGATCGTTCTGGTGATAATGATGGATGGTCGTGTGCTCTCAGCTTGCGCGGCAGTGATTGCGTCTGCTACTGCTTGCATGTCGTGGCCGTCGGCGTGAAGCACTTGCCAACCATAGCTTTCAAAACGTTTGGCGGCATCATCACTTAATGAGAGGTCGGTTGCGCCATCGATAGTGATTTTGTTGTCATCGTACAAAAAGATCAGCTTACCAAGTCGAAGGTGTCCTGCTAGCGATGCAGCTTCATGCGAGACACCTTCCATCAAGTCACCGTCGGAGCAGATGACATAGGTGAAATGATCAACGACGTTGAAATCGGGCCGGTTAAACTTTGCTGCAAGGTAGCGCTCGGCGATTGCCATGCCAACACTCGTGGCAACTCCTTGACCAAGGGGTCCAGTTGTTGTCTCGATACCGCCATCAGGATGGACCTCAGGATGGCCGGGTGTGAGTGAGCCGAACTGGCGGAAACGCTTGAGTTGATCAATCGTCATCTCAGTGTAGCCGGCGAGATGCAGCAGCGCGTACAGCAGCATTGAGCCATGCCCGGCCGATAGCACGAACCGATCACGGTCAGGCCAGCGCGGATCGGATGGATTGAACTTCATGGAGCGCGTCCACAACACGGTAGCTGCATCGGCCATGCCTAGCGGTAGGCCAGGATGGCCGGAGTTTGCTTGCTGCACGCCGTCGAGCGCAAGGCCACGGATAACGTTGGCCGCGCGTCGGTCGAGGTCGGTGAATGATTCTGCCATCGCTTCTTACTCCTTTTTGAGAAGCAAGAACCATAAATCGAGAACCGGTGTACGTTTTTATGGACTGGTTCTTCGTTCTTGGTTCCTGGTTCTTGTCTGCTGCTATCTTACCGCATGCAATCCAATCGGTGGACGCGGAAGATCGCTCCTTAGTCGCTCAAACAATGCTTGACAGCCCCTAGTAAACGGGCTATGATAACGTGACATTCCCCTGACAAGGTTATGACAACTACACTCGGCTGTGGCCTTTGGCTGTAGCTTTTAGAGTACCTTAACAAGTGAATAAACAGGAGAACGAACGTGAACGTGCCTGCCATCTTGTGGGTACTTCTTGGAGCCCTTCTCGGAGGGCTGGCAGGCGCAGTTTTGATGAGGTTGACGTATCGCCCCCGTGTGCAAGAGCAGCAGCGTCAGGCTGAGATCGACGCTGCGCGGATTGTGGAGGCAGCGCAAGCGCAGAGCAAGGAATTAATGTTTCATGCTCAAGCGGAAGTGCTGCGAGCGCGTAACGACGCTGAGGCAGACGTTAAAACCGCACGTCAAGCACTGCTCAAACAAGAAGAACGCATTCAACAACAAGAAGAACGGCTTGCGCGCAGTCAAGAGAAAGTTGATCGCAAGATCGACGATCTCGAACGCCGCGAGCGCAACATTAGTCAGCGCGAGCGGCAAGTTGAGCGTCTCCATCGCGAGGCGGAAGAGCTGAAGGGCCGACAACAAACGGAACTTGAGCGTGTCGCCGCCCTATCGAACGACGAAGCGCGGAACATCATTTTGGAGCGGGTGGAAGCCAGCACGCGTGAAGACGCAGCCAAACTGATGCGCCAGATCGAACAAGAGGCGAAGGACGAAGCCGACAAGCGCGCAAAAAAAATCATAGGTATCGCTATTCAGCGCTTGGCATCTGAGTATGTCGCCGAGCTTACGGTGACAACTGTTCCGCTGCCGAGCGAAGAGCTTAAGGGCCGAATCATTGGTCGTGAAGGCCGAAATATTCGCGCGTTTGAGCAAATAACCGGCGTTGATATCATTGTAGATGATACGCCGGAAGCTGTGGCGCTCTCGTGCCACGATCCGGTGCGACGAGAGGTGGCGCGGCTGTCGCTCACCAAACTCCTCAAAGACGGGCGGATTCATCCCGCGCGGATCGAAGAGGTGGTTGAAAAGACGCGACAAGACATCGAGACGGTTATCCGCGAGGAAGGCGAGCGGGTTGTGTATGAGGCTGGTATTCAAGGCCTGCATCCCGACCTGATCAAAATCCTTGGGCGGCTCAAATATCGAACAAGCTACGGACAAAATGTTCTCCAGCACTCACTTGAATGTGCGCTGCTGGCAGGAACCATGGCGAGCGAACTGGGCGCGAATGTTCAGGTCGCAAAGACAGCAGCCTTGCTCCACGACATCGGCAAAGCGGTCGATCACGAGGTGCAGGGACCACACGCCTTAATTGGCGCGGATATAGCGCGGCGGCTTGGTCGGTCGGGAGCGATTGTCCATGCGATTGCCGCACATCATTTTGAGGAAGAGCCCCAGACCGTGGAAGCGTTCATTGTTGCCGCCGCCGACGCAATGTCGGGGGGCAGGCCAGGAGCGCGCCGCGAGACGCTGGATTTGTATATTAAGCGATTGGAAGCACTTGAAACGGTGGCGACATCATTTCCAGGTGTTCAACGGGCGTTTGCTATTCAGGCTGGCCGTGAGGTTCGCGTGATGGTACAGCCCGATACAATCGACGATCTTGGGAGCATGACGCTCGCTCGCAACGTCGCGAAGAAGATCGAGGAAAGTTTGCAATATCCGGGCCAGATCAAAGTCACTGTTATTCGGGAAACGCGGGCAGTCGACTACGCGCGGTAAAGGAGCCGAAGGAGTTTTCCGTGGCGTAGCAACACCTAGCACATTACTCTCCACGTCCTCAAAAGGAGGAAGCTCCGATGGATCCCATCTATGACAACTACCGGCTTAATGAGCGTGCCGCGGGTGCGAACGACTCAAGACCGGAGCGCGGTAACGAACGGACAGGCTATGCGAGCCAGCCGGCGGCCAGTGTTCATACCAACACGGCGCCGCACTCCAACACCGAAGTACTTAAGGTGTCTACTCGCTCACGACCAAGCGCCGTCGCCGGCGCGATCGCGGGTGTTATTCGCGAAAGCGGCTTAGCCGAAGTTCAATCAATTGGTGCCGGCGCGACAAACCAAGCGATCAAAGCAGTCGCAATTGCTCGGTCATATCTGAGCGAAGAAGGCATCGACATCTTCTGCGTTCCGTCGTTCATTGATGTTGCGATCGACGAAGAGGAACGTACCGCTATCAAGTTGGTTATTCATCGTCGGGACAAAATATAACTGGAAGCAAATAGCCCGAGACATTCAAAGTGTCTCGGGCTATTTGCATTAATCCCGTGTTATTTCCCTCCGCGTCTTCCTAGTCAGCTGCGCAGCCATTGCCAATAGCGCATGCCATACTGAACCCAAGAAACAGCAAAAGGGATCATGGTCGCGTTGAGCAAGCGCCGGCCCCATGGCTGTACATCCAGAATGTACAGCAGCAACACCGCCGTGAGCATCGCAGTTGTCACTTTTCCTGCATAAATCGACGGCGTTATCTCGGTTGTCTCGCTAAAAATCAGTGTCGCGCCCATCACGATTGCCGCGTCGCGTGCCAATAGTAGGTTTGTAACCCACCAGGGGAAGCCGCGCTTTACGCTCAGTGCAAGTGCAACTCCATCAAGCGTGAGCTTGTCGGCAATTGGATCGATCAGCTTGCCAAGCTCCGACACTTCGCCCCGTCGGCGTGCTAACGGGCCATCCACGGCGTCGGTCGCCATACCCAGCACAATCACACCGAGCGCTTTATTACTACCGTCACTACGGAGCAGGTAGTACACCGTGGGGCCGACGAGCGCAAGCCGAATGAGTGATAACACATTCGATGGGTAGGAAAATTCTTGAGGATTGATCGCCTTACGTATCTTCGCCAGCACGCTGTCCTCCATAATTTGTGTACAACAATTGCTCGCGTTGAAGCCGTGTCGTCCATGCAATTGTTGGGAGCAGCATCCACAGCAGCAACAGCAGTGCCAACAGTGGTGCCCAAAACGCAAGCAGTGCCAGGACCATCAGCAATGCGTTTTTAAGCGTTTCCAGCGCGAGCAGCACAAGCGCGCCGCGCATCACCGCAACATACTCGCGAATCCATGCGGAAAGCCAGTAGACGGCAGTGGCACAGGTAAAGCCAAATACGGCTGTTGTCCAATCAGGCGCGGGTAATGGCAAAGCTGCCGCGACCAACGCGCCAACAAGTGGTCGAAGAAACGACTGCACACGTGCATGAAGATAATTGTTCTGCGTGCGCTGTGGATTAAGATACATCCGATCTTTTACGGTGATCGGCACAAAATACAGGTCAGCCAGTAGCTGTAGGGTAAGCAGCCCTAACGCGATAAGTGCGATCCAGGACGTGCCGATCCATGCTAATTCTGGACGGAGAAGTATAAAACCATTGAGTGCTGCGAGGCTAAGCGCGCAAACTGCGAGCGGCGCGTTTAGCCCAGCCAGCACAATCAACAACAGCGCGATAACCCAAATCATACTGGTTCCTGCGAAAGACAATAATGCACTGCACTATACCATGCCAGCAGATTAGGGGCTACCTGAAGATATTTCTTTACAATTGACTGCGCCGCTGGAGTGCCTCGAAGTTCAGCCGCACGACTTCCTTGGCAGCACTTGCGTACAATTGAATGACAACTAAATGAGTGTAGAACAGCGCAGACAATCCCAGCCAGATGAGCATCAGCGCCAGCCAACCCGACGCACTTGCGACAGCCGAGGCAGATGCAAATAGTGCTAGCGGGATGATGTACAGCGGGAGTGATTGCAGCCGCGCGCGTAGATATGGCCCGCGAACCGGCTGTCGCCATGCATTGCGAAGAACCTGCATTGAAAGGGCGCGCTCTAAATGCCCTTCGATCGCATATAACCGCTTGGCAATCGGCGATGTACTGCTGAACCAGGCTACTGCGAGCCAACCCACTACGAATACGATTGTGATCGACCCAAACGAGCGAATAATGCTTAAGCCAGCAACACTCATGACGAATGCGCTGCATAGCAGGAGTAGTCCGATCAGGATAAGGGGAAAAAAGAAAAAGAAAAAGTCAATGACGGCAGCAAAAATGCCGAGGGTCAGCTTTGTTCCAAGCATGTCCCAACGTGGCAGTGGAGCTGAAAACCCTTTTTCTGTGTTCTCGATACTTTCGAGCTGAAAACCCTCAACAATTGGATAGCCAACTATCGTCAGCCATAGCGCGCCGCCAATCAGCACTTTACGCCACCAGAACTGATCTTTATGTACGGTTGCTACTGCTGATTTAAGTGTGATCATGTTGAGTGGCAGTGTATGGACGTTGCCATTGAGCGGCTATGATTGAGTGTTGGACGCATCGTTAGCGTGTTGTTCAAGTTGACGGCGCAGCATGTCGAGCGCTCCGGTCGCAACAAATTCGTGTGCTTGTGCTAACCCAAAATCAACGCCGCGCGCAAGATACACATCATCGGCTGTTTGTGCCGATGCTACGGCGAGATGTACTGTCCGAAAGTTGGCATTGCTTTGCTCGATCAGCACGACTAATGACAAGGTTATTCCCGGTGCTAATTGCTGTCGGGCCAGCGAGCGAACCATCGCCTCCGCGTCGTTTGGAGGCGGTACAATTTCAGGCCGGATTTGCATCAGGGCGAGCGCTTCGGTGCCGCCGTCACGCTGGGCCAGTACACGATACACTGGCGCGCGCACATCGTTTTCAAGCAGAGCGAGACGAGCACCACTTGCTTGCAACAGCTCGCCGACACGCTGCTCAAGGCTTGTCGCGCCAAGTAGGTGTCCAACAAAGCGCTGATTGATCAGGTCAAGCAATGGCGCGATCAGTGCTTCTGCCCCTTCCTTGCTTGGCCCGGTTGCCGCGATCCGAATCGTATGTTGGCCACGTTTAGCAGTTATGCCAACAATCGGATTGTCGCCAAGCATAATATCGGCGATGCGCTCACCCGCTGCCGCTTCGGTTAGCCCCGATAAGTGGATCTCGCGCACGATCAGTACGTCATTGAGACCTAACTTTTGTTGTAGATAGGGCAGCAACGCATGTTCGGTGAGATAGTGCAGTTCCTGAGGCACGCCCGGCAACGCAGCAACATAACGTTCACCTCGCTCTGCAACAAATGCAGGTGCAGTGCCGCGCGGATTGCGGATAATATGCGCGCCCCGTGGTACAAACGCTTGCTGCTTGTTCGATTCGCTCATCGGGCGTTTGAAGGCGGCGAAGCGTGCAACTATATCGTCGAGCAGCGTTTGATGGAACTCCAACGGATTGTCGGTGGCCTGCGCAATTGCCTCACGCGTCAGGTCGTCGCCCGTGGGGCCGAGACCACCGGAGCAAATTACAAGCGGACAGCGTTCCATCGCGCTGCGCAACACGCCGACAATTTCTGCCATATCGTCACGAATCAGCGTTACACGACGGACCGCAATGCCGATGGTAGCAAGCTGCTGCGCCAAATACGCGCTGTTGGTATCTACGGTTACGCCAAGCAGCAACTCGGTGCCGATAGCGACAATTTCTGCATCCATGCATTTTGCTACAAAAACCAACAATGTGACATACACGCATCTCTGGCGTTTTCACTGCTGTGTTTTCGCGCCTATCCCTTTCGTACGTCGATAATCTCGGCTCCACGACCACGCAGCGTCGCCACGAGCCGTTCTTCATCCGCGTTGTCAACCTTCAACAAAACCACTGGATGCGTTTGGTCGCTACCGCCAAACAGAGCAATCGCGATGATACTGCCGCCCTGTCGCGAAACTTCTCCCGCAAGTTGCGCCAGAGTGCCGCGCTGGTCCTCGACGCGAAACGTGATGCGCAGGCCACGCCGACGTGCTCCTAACATTTCGAGCATGGTGCGGAAAATATCGGTCTCGGTAATAATTCCGACCAGCGCCTGTCGCTCATTAACGACGGGCAGTCCGCCAATCTTGTTATCGGCCATCAGCCGAGCAGCTTCTTCGATGGGTACTGCTTCATGGACCAGAATCGCGCCACGCGACATCACATCGCGGACATGCAGACTCGCCAGCAAGCTATTCATTTCGTGGCGGTCAAGCGTTGTTGCCGTTGACGGAGCTGCGTTGAGTAAATCTTTTTCCGAGACAATGCCGACAACACGACCTTGACTATTAACCACTGGTAAGCGTCGCACCTTGTTCTCGCGAAGCAAACGCAACGTCTGCTCATACCCGGTCTCGGGAGCAACTGTTATAACCTTGGTTGTCATGCGGTCGCGAACAAGCATACTGCCTCTTGAAAATGCCGCAGACTATGCGAGCGTTTGTTCAGGAGCCGCCGGGTTGGTCAATGGGAGACCAGCGGGCGCTTTTACTCGTGTATTGAAGTCGGCCCATAGTTCTTGCTCGCGCTCGCGAGCCGCGCGGCGACCAAGCTCCAACGCGCCATTCCAACGATCACTAATTGTTTGACGCGTTTCGGTGCCGGTCTTAGGCGTGCTGAACAAAATAATTCCCGCGCCAATCGCCGCTCCGACGGCTGCGCCACCAACAAAGCTAAAAAAATCTTTCACATGTGTCTCCTTAACAAGTTCTACTGCGATTATAAGCCAAAAATGGCTGTGAGCAATAGCGTGCCCAGTTATGTTCCAGCTATGAGTCTTGTTGCAATTTCCTCGTACCCGGCAAAAATCGGCTCAGCTGCAGCATTCCCACCACAAATTAACGCAACCGGGTGTGCGAAGCCATCAATCTTAACCGTGCCACTCAGCGCTGCCGCAATGACTGCAGCTCCCGCCGGCTCGACCAGCTGATTACATTCTGTCCACAGCCAGCGCATCGCATGAACCATCTGTGCGTCGTCAACAAGCACGATGTCGTCAACGTAGCGCTCGGCTAGACGTAATGTTCGCTCACTAACGGCACGCGGCGCGAGTGTATCGGCGATGGTCCGAACCATTGGTAACTCGACGACTTTGCTCGCTTCCACGCTGGGCCGCATTTTTGCCGCGCCCACCGGCTCGACGCCAATAATTTTGACATGGGGTCGTCGCTGCTTGATTGCGGCTGCCATGCCTCCGATCAATCCACCGCCGCCAATCGCAATGAGCACATAATCAAGGTCCGGCACATCGTCAAGCAGCTCAAGCCCAAGCGTACCGGTGCCATGAACCGTGCCTTCCGCGTCGAACGGATGAACGTACAGCAAATCTTCAAGCTGCGATTGCTCAAGCGCATGCCGCAACGTGTCGGATGGATTGTCGCCGTAACGTTGGATGATAGCGCCTTGGCGGGCAATTCGGTTCGCTCGATCCTCGCTTGCGGTTGTTGGAAGATATACTGTTGCCGGCATTTGGAGTCGTCGTGCCGCATATGCAATCGCCAAACCATGATTACCACCACTCGCTACAACAACGCCGCGCTGTCGCTGTTCGGGACTGGCCAGGAGCAAGTTGTTAAAGGCGCCTCGGGCTTTGAATGATCCGCTGACCTGGAGATTCTCGAGCTTGAGCTTAAGCTGACCGGGCAAGTCGGTTTGTGCCAGTGGTAATGGCGCAAGTGGCGTATGGCGCACATGTGGC
>JASKZZ010000241.1 GCA_030147335.1 Herpetosiphonaceae bacterium
TCGGTACAGTTTTGGCACGATCTTGATACAGGTTTTGCGGGGCGAAAACGGATCGACGAACACTTTTAGCTCATCAAGGAGTGCACTGCAAAGCTGGATGCAAGATTTGGAAAATGATCAGCGTAGTGGCGACCTGGATGGTATAATTGCGCCGAAGCTCGCGTGAGCTATCTGCTCCCTTGGAGGAATTCGTTTCATGACCAATCAGTCCCGCCGCCCTTCGCGCAATCTTAGCCGCCGTGAACGCCGAGGCTCCGGCGCTCAAATATATCGCGATGTTCCGGCAGCTCCCGCTACAACATACCGTCGTTCTTATATGGCAGAGCCGGCTCCAATTGATTATGCGCAGGAATATCGCTTTATCCGTAAAGATTTGCTGCGTATTCTGCTTTGGGCCAGTATCTTGATCGCTGCAATGGTCGCGCTTTCATTCTTGCCAATCGCCGATAACTTTGCGGGGCTGTTCCAGTAGCGTAACACAGCCGTACCGCCTGACGCTGCCCCACCACGAATTCATGCTACATGTTAGTCAGGTGCTTATGGATGAATCCCGTACCCAGTCTAAAGCCGCGCGTCTTCGCCGTATCGAGCATAAGCTGTACAATACGCCACAGGGTCTGGGCGCAGTTGAGCTTGCTCAATATTGTGGCGTTGATCGCCGTACCATTTATCGTGATATTGAAGCGCTTGACGCGATGGGCGTGCCGGTCTGGCAGCTAGACGGCAAGTTTGGTATTGAGCGCGAAGGCTACCAGTCCACGGTGCGGCTCAATCTTAACGAGACGGTGGCGTTGTATTTTGCCACACGCTTGCTGGCGCATCATTCCGACGAAAACAATCCTCATGTTGTCGGCGCGCTAGACAAAATCGCTGCATCACTTCCTGACGCGACGCTTTCTGAGCATATGTCGCGTGCTGCTGATGTGATTCGCGCCAAGCCGATGCGCTCTAACTATGTGCAAACAATGGAAACGCTTACGCGCGCCTGGGCTGACCGTCGTGCTGTTGCGATCTCGTATTGGGCGGCTGATCGCGATCAGCCCCAGCAACGGGTGATCGAGCCGTACTTTCTTGAGGTGTCGCGCTTCGAGCCGGCGAGCTATGTATTAGCGCACGACCGGCTTCGTAATGCACTGCGGACGTTCAAGGTCGAGCGCATTCTCCGTACCGAGCTTCTTCCAGAACATTATACAATTCCAGCTGATTTTAACCCTTACACTTGGCTCCAGTCGTCCTGGGGCATTATGACCGAGGAAGAAGTTGAGGTGCGACTCAAGTTCAATGCTCATGCAGCCCGGCGGGTTCAAGAAAGCGTGTGGCATCACTCGCAGCGGCTTGAAACGCAGCCTGACGGCAGCTGTACCCTGAGTATGTGTGTCGGTGGTATCCGCGAAATTCGTAACTGGGTGTTGAGCTGGGGCGCGGATGTAGAAGTGCTTGCGCCGGATGAGCTACGCGCGCAAATCGCCGCCGAAGGCGAGCGGTTGGTAGAAAATTATCGTCACGGTTCTTACAAATCGTAGTAGTTGCTGCAACTTGCCCATGATTATCCCATCATCTGGTGGTAACCTTTGTGCCGTTTGAGATAGCTTCAAGCTTACTTTTCTTGGTTGTGACGTTCCCCCCGTTCATCATTATTGTTTGCATTCTCCCCCGTTGCTGAAAGGGTTCGTTATGTTTCGCCGCCTCGTCCTGATGATCAGCCTTGTTGGTGTGTTTTCGCTTGCCCTTGGCCTTCAACCTGCACGCGCGTTTAGCCCGCCTGTTGTTGCGATTCAGGCCGGTCACTGGCGTTCCCATGAATTGCCGGAAGAGTTTGCTCGTTTACGGACCTCAACCGGAGCCGTTGCGGGTGGTGTGCGTGAGGTCGATTTGAACGTGGATGTGGCACACCGTATCGCAGAGTATCTGCGCTCGTGGGGCAATCAGGCCTTTGTGTTGCCATCAACGGTACCGCCTGCATATCGCGCCGATGCGTTTGTTGCGATTCATTCCGATGGTCATTCGAACCGGAATGCGCGCGGCTATAAGATAGCAACGTATTACCGTGATTGGGTGGCAAGCGATATGTTGGTGCGCGAAATCGAGGACGAGTATGGCAAACAAACCGGCTTGCCCAAAGATTGGCGTGTTACCGACAATATGCGTGGCTATTATGCGTTCAACAGCGGCCTGTATCAGCACACCATTGCGGAAGATACGCCGGGCGCGATTGTTGAGATGGGCTTCTTATCAAATGCTGCTGACCGCCGCTTTATGATCGAAAATCGCGATCTCGTCGCACGCGCAATTGCGCTTGGTATTGCGCGCTTTCTGGGAACGCGTCCCCCCGAAGGCTGGCCTTCTCCGCAGTCGCTGCCAAGCAAGGACATAGTAGAAATTCTTCATGATCGCACGCCGTTGTACGAAGGACCTGGCCGCGAGTTCAAGCTGGTCGATCGAGCGTCACGCAAGGAGCGTTACGCAGTTGCCGAGCGGCAAGGTGGTTGGGCCAAGCTGTTCTTTTACAGCGGCAAAGTGCGCTGGGTCGAAGATTTTCGCAGCAAGCAAATCGTAGTTCCATAGTACGCCAATAAGCAGGGACGAGTCATTTTGACTCGTCCCTGCTTGTTTGTTTTCTAGGCTATGGGCAGCAGCATAGAAAAGTTGCTGCCTTTGCCCTCCTGTGATTCAACCCAGATACGACCGCCATGCCGTTCAACAAGGTGTTTTGCGATGGCCAGCCCTAAGCCAGTACCTCCGCTGTTTCGTGTTCTGGCGCGGTCCACCTTGTAAAAGCGTTCAAACACGCGCGTAAGCTCCTGCGATGGAATGCCGATGCCGGTATCGATCACCGACACCAGCACCGCTTGCTCCAGGCCGCTTTGTTGTAGCTCGCGAGCCAATCGAGTTGCTTGCGCTTCGTTATCAAGTTGTACAGCACGTGCAGCAATTGTGACGGAGCCTCCGGCGGGTGTGAACTTCAAGGCGTTGTTTATCAGGTTAAGCAGTACCTGGCTGATCCGCTCAGCGTCAAGTAATGCCTGGGGCAGTGGCTGCCGCAGTTCCGTACCAAGCTTAAGCTGCCGTCGTTCAGCTTGCGCACGCAGCCGTTCCGCCGTCCGCTCCACAATCGCGCCAACATCGTCTGCGCGCAACGTCATCACCATCCGCCCCGACTCGATTTGTGATAGCTCCCGCAGCTCATCAACAAGATGTGTCATCGACTCGATCTCAAAGCCGATGTTGCCCAACATACGTTGTGCCACATCCGGCGGCGGGTCGCCTTGCAGCGTTTCAACCAGGAGCTTGATCGAGGCGAGCGGCGTACGAAGCTCATGCGACACGTTCGCGACCATTTCGCGGCGAGCACGTTCGAGTTGCGCCAGCTGTGTCATATCGCGTAGCAGCACAACGGCGCTAAAATCATCCGGTTCCGGCAATGGATAACAGGTAATGTTGAGTGTTTGTGATGAAAGGGCGGGTTGTAATGTTGTTGACTGCATCTCGCCGCTTTCAATTGCGGCTTTGATCAATGCATCGGCCTGATAATCGCGCAGCAAGGTAATAATTGCTTGGCCTTGAATCGCCTCGGCCTGAACATCTAGCATGTGGAGCAGCGCTTGATTGGCGAATTGAATACAATGGCTGCGGTCAATCAGCAGTAGACCGGACTCAAGCGCGTCGGCAGTGGCAAGAAAGAGTGGCGATAGATCACGATTGGCAAACGCTTCTCGACGTCGCTGCCAGTAGGCTCGCTCAGCATTTAGCTCGCGGCGCTGCCGCCAGCCCCATATGAGAGCGCCAAGTAGCAACGCGCCAAGCAACAGTTCAATTGGCAACATAGTGTGGCAAATGCAAGCCCAAGGCGATACATCGGTGTTTTATCGGAGGTTGGTCCGTGGCTCTGATTGGCGTGTTACCTTCGTCGAGCCGGATTTCGTTTCCGTCTGCGGGCTTGGCATCTCGAAGCGATACCCAGTGCCCCGAACTGTGTGAATAAACACCGGCTGTGACGGATCTGGCTCGATCTTTTCGCGCAGCCAGCGCACATGCACGTCAACAGTACGCGAGTCGCCTAGGAAATCGTAGCCCCACACTCGTTCAAGCAGCAGATCGCGTGATAGCGCCAGCCCTCGATTGCGCATTAAACAAACGAGCAGATCGAACTCTTTTGCCGATAACCCTGTTTCCTGCTGGTCACGCCAAACTCGCCGCGATCCGGTATCGACCTTTAGCTCACCTGCCTGAAGCACTTCGCGTTGCATCGACTCTTCTTCACGCCGACCCCGCCACAGGATACGTCGCACTCGTGCCAGTAATTCCCCCAGGCTAAACGGCTTGACGACATAATCATCAGCACCCAGCTCAAGACCGGCAATACGTTCGATCTCGTCCTGCCGCGCAGTTAACATAATAATCGGAATGTCGGACTCGCCACGTAGGATGCGACAAACGGAAAAGCCGTCCAAGTGAGGCAGCATTACATCCAAAATAAGCAGATCCGGCTGCTTCTGACGCGCCAGTTCAAGGCCCTGGACGCCGTCGCTAGCAGTCAACACAGTGTACCCTTCGCGTTCAAGATTATAGCGTAGGGTGTCGGAAAGTATTTGCTCGTCTTCGACCAACAAAATGGTAGCCATAGCGATATTGTAGCATGTTCAAAGCTCCCCGATGTTAAAATTGACTTAACAAAATGCAATTCAAGCAGCAGGATCACAGTAATATGGAGCGGATGACAAGTGTCAGGCCGCCTGTTCGGGGTTTCCTGCCGTTTGTTTTTGATTTGACGCCCGTGCTACACTCGCGGCGAAAGGCTCATGGTCAACAGGTGCTGTACATGACCGATGATTTTGATGTATCGGTGTTACTTGAAGAGCGGATCAATGTGGCAGGACCGACGCCCTGTGAGCTGCCGGTATTGCCACTCATTAACACTGTTGTATTTCCTCAAGTTGTGGTGCCGTTGTTTGTGAGCCGTCAACAGGCTCAGCGCGCGCTGGAGGTTGCTCTGGCGGGCGATCGAATGGTACTCACCGTAGCACAGCGCAACGAAGATATTGACGTTGTTGGTGCCAATGATTTGCATTCGATAGGCGTACAGGCGCGGGTTAGCCGGGTGGTGCGTTTGCCGGATGGAACCGTTAATATTTTGCTGCAAGGGTTGTGGCGCGTCAACCTGGATGATGTGATACAAGAACATCCATTGCTTCGCGCTCGTGTCACCCCTCTCTCTGATGTGCCAAGCTCGTCGCTGGCGCTGGAAGCATTGCAGCGGACGGTGCTTGCCTTGTTCGATAAGGTAGCAAAGCTTAGTCGAACGTTACCCGAAAATGCGTATGTCGCGGCGATGAATGTTGAGTCGGCGGGGGTGCTGGCTGATCTGATCGCGTCACATCTACCGTTGGATATACACCAACGGCAACAGGTTCTGGAAACGCTTAATGTTGAGCATCGTCTGCACGTTGTTTCAACACTGCTGATGCGCGAGCTGGACGTGCTTGAGCTAGAACACCAATTACGGGTCGAAGTTGAGCAGGAGGTTGATCGCGCACAGCGTGAGATTTTCTTACGCGAACAGCTCAAAGCGATTCAGCGCGAACTTGGCCAGGATGATCCATTCACGCACGAGCTATCGGGCCTGGTGGAGCGCATTGCAGCTGCTGATATGCCCGAGAAAGTTCTGGCACGCGCAAACGAAGAACTGGCACGGCTTGAAACAATGCCACCCATCGCGCCCGAATACACGCTGGTTCGTTCCTACCTTGATTGGCTGATCACGCTGCCTTGGGGTACAACTACGGATGATACAGATGATTTACGTGCCGCTGCCAAAATCCTTGATCGCAATCATTATGGGCTGACCAAAATCAAAGACCGGATCTTGGAGCATCTTGCGGTGCGAAAGCTTGCAGGAGTGAACGGCCGGTCGCCAGTGCTGTGTTTTGTTGGACCACCCGGCGTTGGCAAGACAAGTCTGGGCCGCTCGATTGCGGAAGCACTTGGCCGTAAGTTTGTTCGTATCTCGCTGGGCGGCGTACACGACGAGGCTGAGATTCGTGGGCATCGCCGTACCTATGTCGGTGCAATGCCAGGGCGCGTTGTTAAGATGATGAAGGACGCGGGTACGTTGAATCCGGTGTTGGTTCTTGACGAGATCGACAAGCTCGGGCGCGATGTACGTGGCGATCCGGGTTCGGCGTTGTTGGAAGTGCTCGATCCCGAACAAAACCATGGTTTTTCCGATCATTATCTCGACGTGCCCTACGATTTGTCGCGCGTCATGTTTATTACAACGGCGAATCTGCTCGATCCTGTTCCGGACGCGCTGCTTGATCGGTTGGAAGTGATCGAGCTGGCGGGCTATACCGAGGAAGAAAAGCTGGAAATTGCCCATCGTTTTCTTGTTCCCCAGCAGTTGGAGGCGAACGGACTAAAGGCAACGCCAATCCGGTTCAGTGAAGACGCGCTGCGGACAATCATTCGTCAGTACACGTATGAGGCCGGTGTGCGCGAGCTTGAGCGGCAGATCGGCGCGATATGCCGTAAGGTTGCGCGACGAGTCGCTGAGTCGCGTTCGTATCCTCGGCGGATCGTGCCCTCAATGTTGACGATGCTGCTTGGCTCGGATCGCTACGATTACGGATTAGCCGAGGAGCAAGACGAGGTTGGCGTTGCGACGGGCATGGTATGGACGGTCAACGGCGGCGATGTGATGCCGGTCGAGATCAGTGTGGTTGACGGCAAGGGCAACTTAACGCTGACGGGTCAGCTCGGCGATGTTATGCAGGAGTCCGCTCAGGCTGCGTTGAGCTATGCGCGGGCAAATGCGAAGCGGCTTGGCATCGATCCCCGGCGCTTTGACAAGGTCGACATCCATATCCATGTGCCGGACAATGCCGTTCCCAAGGATGGTCCGTCGGCGGGTATTACGATTGCCTGTGCGCTGGTCTCCGCGTTGGCGAATAAGCGGCTGCATCGGACAGTGGCGATGACGGGTGAAATTACGCTGCGAGGACGCGTACTGCCGGTTGGTGGCATCAAAGAAAAGGTGTTGGGTGCGTATCGGGCCGGTATCAGACAGATCATCATGCCGCGGAAAAATGAGCGCGATTTGGACGATGTCCCGCGTCAGGTGCGGCGCAAGCTAGAATTTCAATTTGTGGATCACATGGATGCAGTGCTGCCAATCGCCTTTGTACAAAATCCACTGGACTCGCCGTACCAGCCTCGCAAACGGCGAAAAAAAGTGGAGCCGGCGATACAAAATGCCGAGGAGCTGCCCGTGGAGGTGGATGCAACCGGCGCATAAACGTGTACAACATCTGGGTATAACAAAGCAGCGGCTCCCACTCCCAGAGCCGCTGCTTTGTTTGGTGGCAAGAAGCTACTGC
>JASKZZ010000246.1 GCA_030147335.1 Herpetosiphonaceae bacterium
TATTACCCTCTTCGCCAGGATTACGCGCTACCAGCGTTGCTTCGGCTGCGCCAAACGTAATACCGACGTCGGAAGAAACCGAAGCAGGTACTGTAACGCTATTTTCGACAGCAAAGCGCTGTCCGTTAACATCGACCTCGATCCCAGCCGGAATAGTAACCGCCTGCGACGAACGATTACGCATGGTAATCGAGCCACGCGCAAAGCCAATCGGAACCAGCGATGTTGTAGTCGATGTGCCTTCAACCGTTTCCGCTACATCAGCCGTCAGCAATACGCCTTGCACGTTAATTGAGCTAGGGTCGCTGACAGGTTCGCGGACCAACGGCACGACCTGGCCTGAAAAATCCTCTGACTCCGCCTGATTAACCGGCGGCTCGATCCGCAATACTGGCGCGGATACCAGGTTAAGCGCAGCTCTTGGGTTGATCGAGCCGGTAAGCGCATACGAAATCAACAAACCTGCTAACAGCAGAACCCCAACAAAGCCCAAAAGTGGCCCAAGCAGCAAGTTACGCGATTGTCGGCGGCGAGCGTTGGACTCCTCGGCGCTGCGTTCCGGTCGTGCCATACGCATCCCATCGTCAACCGGCTCAGCCTCACGGGGACGACGTGCGCGCGAGGGTAAATTGCCGAGCATCGCGCCAAAAATCGAGGGCCGCTGCAAGCGTTCGCGTGGTTGCGGCGCATCGACGGGCTCTTCCCGAGGTGGTCGCTGCCGGCGTGGAGTCGGCATGGGTTCGGCGTTCGCAATCGTTGAGTCAAGCTCGCCAAACGCGGATTGCCACTCATCCTCATTCTGCGCGGGTCGCTGCACGCCTTTATCACCGGGCACGTCATACATAACGGCGCCCTGATCCGACTGACGTAGCCGTGCTGGTGGCGGCTCTAGATCATCGAATGAATTGAGCGCCGACAAAAACTCGGCATCCGAACGTTGCGAGGGCATGGGCGGCACAAAAGGAGGTGGTGCCGGTGCCCGTGGCAATGGCTGCGATGGTCGAGGCGGCGATGAAGCACCACGACCAGTATCCGGCGTTGTTTGTGGAGGCCGTGGTAAAAGCGGCTGCGCTGGTGGCTGAACTGCAGGCCGGGGACCCGTCGTTCGTCGGGCAGTATCCCCCGGACGTGGCGCTGCAACCGTACCCCCTACGCTCACCACGTCGAGCTTCGCAAAGCGTGCAGCATGCGTTGTTTTTTCGTCCGCAGTGAAGAGCGCTAAGCGTATCCCCGCTGCTTTCGCCGCTTCTCGCAATGTCTCGTTACCGGCAATGCTTTGCAGAGCGGTCGTGCCGTCCGGCACCAGCAGCTCGACTCGTGCCACACCAGCGCCTCGCACAATCTGCGTTATTTCGTCAATGCTGCTGTTCGGCGTGATTGGGATCAGGAGCGGCGCGTCGTCACGACCGACTTGGTTGAGAGACAACGACGGCTGCGGCCGTGATGTCGGACGTTGCCCACCTCGATCATTCGATGGTTTATTGCTCACGGCGTTCCTCGCTGTGCGAATATCAGGTTGTGTTGTTTCAGTCGCATCATTCTGGGACACCCGCTCCTATCCCAAACCTAGACACACATCACAAAGCATAGCTCCCCGGCTGAACCCTATGACGTTATTGTCGTTGCCTATTTCTTCTGCGCGTTGAGCAGTGGCCCCGCCTGACCAAGTGCTTCATCAAGCTTGGCAACGTCTCGGCCGCCCGCCTGTGCTACATCCGCGCGTCCACCGCCGCCGCCACCTACAACTTGTGCAAGAGCTTTGACAAGATTACCCGCGTGGTAGCCACCCTTAACAAGATCGGGTGTCACCATTGTTAGCAGCTGAGGCTTGTCGTTCAACACCGTACCAAGCACCACAACGCCCGAGCCAAGCTTATCGCGCAGCCAATCACCCATCTCGCGCAGCTTGTCCATGCTGGGCGCATCAACTCGCGCCGCAATCAGTGCAACGCCGTCCAACTGTTGTTTGTTTTCCAGCAGTGTTTGCAGCTGCGCGCCACTTTCGCGTTTTGCAAGCTGCGACAGTTGTTGCTGCTGCTGCTTGACCTGGTTGAGCAGTTGATCCACTCGCTCCGCTGCTTGAGCCGGCGTAGTTCCTAATCGCTGGGCAAGCTCACGCACCAGCCCAAGCTGGTTATCGACATATTCCTCAGCCCCGCGACCAGTCACAGCTTCGATACGTCGGAGACCGGAGCCAATCGAGCTTTCGCCAATGACCTTGACCAACCCAATCTCGCCGGTCCGCTGCACGTGGGTACCACCGCACAACTCACGCGAACACATTGTTTCGGTAAGCATTGTTTGCTCCGCAGCAGCTCCACCATGCTCCTGACTCGCAACCTCGACACAGCCAACCGTCACCACGCGCACAATGTCGCCGTATTTCTCGCCAAACAGCGCCATTGCACCCATTTGCTTGGCCGCTGCAATCGGCATCTCGGCAGGCGCTACATCAGTATTGGCGCGAACCCACGCATTAACTCGTCGCTCGATCTCGTGCAGTTCGGCGGCTGTTACAGCTTTGGGATGCCCAAAATCGAAGCGCAGACGATCAGGCGCAACCAACGATCCGGCCTGTTCCGCGTGCTCGCCCAGCACATCACGCAGCGCCCGATGTAGCAGATGAGTTGCGGTATGATTACGCATAATGTCTTGGCGCCGCGCTCCGTCAACGAACAGTTGCACAGCGTCGCCCACGGCTACAACTCCGCGCTCAACCATGCCGATATGCACAAACAAGCCGGGAACGGGCTTTTGCACGTCGGTGATCCGAACCGCGCCTTGCTGCCCGACAACAATGCCGGTATCGCCGACTTGACCACCGCTTTCGCCGTAGAAGCAGGTCTGGTCAAGCACAAGTTGTACTGTCTCACCCTCGCTGGCGCTTTGCTCCATACCACCTTCGACCACCAGCGCCAGCACGCGACCATCCCCTTGCAGCGTGTTATAGCCGTTGAATCGCGTTTGTGGCAGCTCCGCCTTTTCCCACAGTTCGCTCTGCGAGCCACGCTTGAATTGAGCAGCATCTCGGCCACGTTGTCGCTGTGCTTCACGAGCGCGCAGGTATCCGTCCTCGTCTACGCCGAGTGTACGCTCGTGCAATATCTTCGCGGTCAAGTCGAGCGGAAAGCCATAGGTATCATGCAGCCGAAACGCGTCTTCACCAGCCATAACCGTTTGACCATTGCGTCCCATCGCCGCCACAATTAACTCAAGCTGCTCCAGTCCACTTTGCAGCGTTCGTCCGAAGCGTTCTTCTTCGGTCGTAATCACCTGCTTGACGTAGTCGGCCTTGATTTGTAGCTCTGGATAGGCCGCACCCATCATTTCGATCACAACGGCGGCGGTGTCCGCCAGGAACGGCTTGGTCAAGCCAATCGTTTGGCCCTGGTACGCGGCGCGGCGAAGAATACGACGAAGCACGTAGTTGCGGCCTTCGTTGCCCGGTCGGATACCGTCGGCAATCAAAAAGGTACAAGCACGAGTATGGTCTGCGATAGCATGATAGGGCGCGCGATTCGCCTCATAATGTTCGCGGCCCTTGCCGATTAGCTCAATCAGCCGCTCAATAATCGGCGCGAACAGATCCGTCTCGTAATTATTGCGCTTGCCTTGCAGCACGGCCACGATTCGCTCAAAGCCCATACCGGTATCAATCGAGGGTTTGGGCAACGGCGTCAAGATACCTTGTGAGTCGCGATCATACTGCATGAACACCAGGTTC
>JASKZZ010000232.1 GCA_030147335.1 Herpetosiphonaceae bacterium
ATGGTGCGCTTTATGCGGCTCAATCTTGCCGAAGCGTCGTACCCCAATATAGCAACGGGAACGTGTGCCTTTGACATCATTTTGTGCCGCAACGTCACCATTTACTTTGATGCAGCTACAACCCGTCAAGTTGTTGGACGATTTTATGATTCGCTCGTGCCGGGAGGATGGTTAATTGTTGGTCATGCCGAGCCACAGGCCAGCGTGTATCATCAATTTGAAGTCCATAATTTTCCCGATACCGTTGTGTACCGCAAGCCGCTCAATGCTCCGCTCTTTGCAGTTGACAGCACAAAAACTAGTGTTGGAATACCCATAATTCCCAAGCTGGCATTACCGGCTCCAATCGCACCTTCTGGTCCGCCAGTGCAATCGCGTACACTTGCTCCAGCGCCATTATCACTGAAACTGGAAGTGACCCCTGAGCAAAAACCTATGGCTCCGGCCATTGAATTGGATGTCATGCTGCGTCAAGCTCGGCAAGCTGCCAATCGTGGCGAGTGGGTCGAAGCGGAACAGCAATGCGTGCAGGTGATCGAACTGGAACCACTACGTCGTGACGCGCACTACCTGTTGGCGCAAATCCACGAACACCATGATCGTCTCGATCAAGCGCTTGCCTCATATCGTCGCGCGTTGTACCTTGACCGAACATTCGTACCTGCAACAATTGGGATGGCACAGACTTGGCAAGCTATGGGACGAATAGCCGATGCGCAGCGTAGCTATCGCAATGCGCTCAAGCAGCTCGCGTTACATACTGGCGGAGACGCCGTTCCAAATGGTGACGGCGCAACATACAACGACCTACGAACACTTGTAACACAACATTTGGCGGCGCTTGAAGCCGAATAATCGCCTCTCTCGGTATCACATCCGCATTGTTCCCAAACACAAAGGCAGCAACTGAACTATACAGTTGCTGCCTTTATAAACCAGACACATCAAAACCAGCCTCATCCACAACCCAATAATCCGAATTAGCGCTGGTATCTTGGCAACAACTCGGCCAATTGTCGCATCATTTGCCCAACATCCATCGGCTTAAGCCATACCTCATCCGCGCCATGGTTCATTGCATCTTGCTCAAGGCCAGGGTCACCAGTAATAATAATAATATATGGCGCTCCCTGCATCGCCTTAAGCTGGTCAAGCACCACAAAACCATTAATATCCGGCAGCCCGTGATCGAGCAGCACAATCGCAGGGTGATGTGCCCGACACATTTGGAGGGCAGAACGTCCATCCGCGACATCCATAATTTGCGCCTCGGGTTCGGTTCTCCGGATCAACCGAATGAGTAGCGAGCGCACTGACGGCTGGTCATCAGCAATTAAGATAGAGCAAGGCATAAGTTTCCCGTAACATTTTATCGCGCGAGCAGCGAAAGGTAGTCGTCGGCACAAACGAGGGGGGTATAATGAGTAATGCTACTCTACCAAATTATGAGGATTATGTTACAACCAGAAACAGTCCAAAATAGTATTGATGATATGGCAAGCTATTTGAAGAGGAGCCTCGCCTTAACAAAAAACAAGCTGCACCCAAGTGTGCGTCAACTTGGATGCAGTCCTGCGATAAGGTTGCGCACCTTCGATCTTTACAACGCCACTTATGGGGACATCGTTACGGCACAGCAACCGATTCTTAACTTCAGTTGTATATCCACCTAGATGAGCAACGCAAATAAACCTATTCGCTGTATCTACCGCTCGTGTTACGAGCCGCTGCAAAGATGGCACAGCTGGTACCCACGTACAATAGCAGTGCGTAGATCAAGAAAGGATTGTTCTATTTCTACCTGGCATCCACCGGAAGCACAATGAACAATTCCAGTCTCGGTATCACCAATGAAGCGAATGAGCGGAGAGATGGTTTGGGATGGTGTAGTAGGTTGCATTGAAACTCTCCAAAGAAATTGACGTACTTGGTCGTTGCAGGCTAGCCACTTGACTACGTGCATCTGTTCAACCGTGGAAGATGATATTTAGATACGGCAACGGACCTATGGGTGATATACGATCAGGACCAAAGTCCACAAATTTGTTGGGGTGTGCGGCAAGGATCAGTAATTGTAAATCGGGATCCCATCAAATCGGTCTTAAGTCATGCTTGCCGTGCCAACAACGCCGTGCTACAATCTCTTGCAACGGCATTGACGAGGACAGTAGCGCTGTTGAGCACCACCAGGGAGCAATCGCCACCGATTGAGAGCGATCGCAGGTAGCGACAGTGTGAACACCACCTCCGAGCCCATCTCCGAAATCATTGTATGACAGTAGGCGGATGCGTTTAGCCAGCGTTAACAGGCTACCAAGTGAGATCAGAGTTGTGTCGGCAAGAGGAGACGCAGCCGGATCTAAGACCGGGTGGAACCGCGGAGCAGAGCTTCGTCCCAGTGTGGACGAGGCATTTTTGTTTTTAAAGGCCGATTTGAATGAACGACTTAGCGATTGTGCAGCAAGCGGTGGTGCTGCTCCGACAAGAATTCGGCAACGATCTGCTTGGCGTGCTTGCAGGCGGCTCACGTCTACGCGGCGAGGGCGATGCCAACAGCGACATCGATCTTGTCGTGTTGATCGACCAACCACGCCGACGTCGGCAAAATCTTGTGATTAACGGAGTCGAAGTTGAGATGCTGATTAATCCAGTGTCGCAAATACACCGTTACTTCGTCGAAGAACGCCACAGCGGACGAGGCCTGATGCAGCATATGCTTAGCACCGGGCAGGTTATCTACGATCCGCATAATACGCTGGCTCGTCTTCAAGCAGAGGCTGAACGTTTATGGGCAGCTGGCCCAGCACCAGTGTCCGCAGCACAGCGTTGGCAGATACGCTATGCCCATGCCGATGGTTTACGAGACATCGCCGATGTTATCGACCACGACAGCGATCAAGCGGCCTACTTGATCGGACGTTTGTTGCCGCAGATCGTTAACGATCATTACCGGCTTACGAGTCGTTGGCTTCACAAGCCGAAACGCGTATTCAACGATATATCGACCTGGGACACCCTTGCTGCTGCGTTAGTCCGTCAATCGTGCAAGGGGACAGTTCGTGATCGTTATGCTGCAATCAAAGCGCTTTCCGAGCATGTACTCGCACCAATCGGCGGTTTGATGCCTCTGGCTTGGCAGAGTGAATGGGAGGATTTGAAGCCGTGAGCTACCGTTATGAACAATATCGTCCGCGACCGCAACGACGAGGCCGTAGCTGTCTGATTTCACTTACCGTACTCGTGTGGATTGCAGTTCTGGGCTGCGTCGCAGTACGTTACCTAGCCCGTCCGCTCATCACCGATTATTTCAACCAGCAAGTTGCTGTATCAATCGCGCCCGATGTTGCCGTTGACAATAATGCTGGCGAAGTACTGCAAGAAAGTTTACAACAGGTGCCGATTCCGGTAGATATTCCAACCGGCACGCTCACCATTACCGAAGAGCAAGCCAACAGCTACGTGACAGAATACCGTGGTCGGCTGGAACAAGTTGACGACCTACGCGTGCGATTTACCCCAGGCGAGGTACTGGTTGATGTAACCGTCGGCTTTGTCACTGGAACTGCCCGCGCCCAACCAGTTGTTGCCGGTGGACGGATTATCGCCGCCAACGCGCGGCTTGATGAACCACTCGGCTCGTTCTTCGCGGTAGAACCGCTGCTGCAAGCGCTGGTGGACCGAATCAATGACGAGGTTGCGGCGCAAGGCAAGACCGTCACCGATGTACAAATCGAGCAGGGAGCAGCAGTTGTAACCGTTCAATAGACAGAACCAAGAATTAAGCACAAGAATAGAAACAATTGTCTGTTGTCTGTTCTTAGTTCTACCAATTATGAAAGGATACCGTTATGCCAATCGTCACGCCCGAAAACGACCCGCTGTACAATTTACGTCACTCAGCGGCACACGTCATGGCGCAGGCCGTGCTGGAAATCTTTCCCGAGGGCAAGATCGCCATCGGCCCACCCGTCGAAAATGGCTTTTACTACGACTTCGATCTGCCGCGCACGCTCAC
>JASKZZ010000247.1 GCA_030147335.1 Herpetosiphonaceae bacterium
CCATACTATTCGACATGTCGGCGAATTACCTACCGTTGTTCGTGAGCATACGGTCCGTATGGCAATCGTTGCGGTCTCAGCTGATCATGCGCAAGAGGTCGTTGATCTGCTTGTTAAAGCCGGCGTCGAGGCAATTCTAAATTATGCTCCGGTAACGGTTCAGGTGCGCGAGGGTATTTGGGTGCGTCATATCGATCCGGTGTCGCTGTTGCACAGTATGACCTATTATCTCGCACGGGAAGCGCCGGTCCAATAACATTTTTCAGCTAGACGGTCGCTAATAGTAAGGCTGAAGCAGCAATGGTCGCTTGCTGCTTCAGCTTGTTTTTACACGCGAGGTTGTTCCCCGTCGGTTGTTGCCGGACGCGTTACGGTTCGGTGCTTCAGCCCCTCGACAACTTGCTGCATTCGCTCGATCACATGCGACTTGATTTGCGGCGCGTCCTTCGACTCTGACAACAGCCAATACTGCGCGTCCATATCCACGCCGTCAGCTGTGAGCGACGTAATAACGACGTGCGGCGGCGGGTCTTGTTCCAATCCCGCAACTTGGCGCAGCACGCCTTCCAGACGCTGCCGAACCGGCTCAGCAGGAAATGTCGATGGCACGCTGACATGAACATGGTAGCGCCGCCGAGCGTAGCGTGTAAGATTGGTGATCGTGCTGGTGTACACGTCGGCATTGGGTACCAGCACTTCTTCGCCGTCGCTGGTTCGCAGCGTTGTGGCACGCAACGAAATGTCGGAGACAACACCTTCAAACTCCTTAACCTTGATGCGGTCATCAAGACGGAACGGACGCATCAGCAGGAGCAGCACTCCGGCAGCAAAGTTTTTGGTAATGTCTTGCAGTGCGAATGCGATCACCAATCCTGCAATACCAAGGCTGGCTACAAAGCTGGTGACGAGCGTATTGAGCTTAAACAGCGACAAGATAAAAAGTAGGGCCAGGATCAGCACGGTAAAGCGCGCCATGCGTCCAAGCAAGCGTCCAAGCTCCCGTTGATTGTTGCGCATCCCAACCAGACGTTCAACTGCCCGCTGTGCTCGATCATCCAGCAAAAGCGCGATGATTAACACCACGAGTGCCATGAGAATGTTGGGAATGTTGTTGATTATGACTTGACGCCAATGCTCGGCGCTTATCATCAAATCCTGACTAAACTTGTCCATGCTCCGTATCCTTCATGAGTCCTATAAATAATGTTAGCCGATAGTTTCCAGCGACGGAGTATAGCATGGCTCGCTCATCTCCAAGTACGATTCCTGACTACGTCATGTCGGTAGTATGGTTTAATGATGGTTAGCGTGCTGATACCTCGCTTCACGGTTTCGGATGTGTGGCGAAACAAGGTGCAACATTAAGGTCAAAATTAGTGCTAATGTGTGCTACGGATGAGGATTTTGTTTAAACAAAAGGTAGGTAGTGAAATGATCCCACAATCGAAGCTTCAACCACGCAGTACGGAACTCCGAGACGGACGTTCGGTCACTCTGCGCGCACTTAGCGATACTGATCGCGACGCAATGATTCAATTTGGCTCTGCCCTGCCCGAGGATGACTGGCTGTATCTGGAGCTTGATTTTCATAATCCGAATACGATTGCTCGGCTGGTAAATGCTGCATCAGCCGAGAACTGGCGACAAGTTGTTGCAGAGCACGAGGGCAGGATTGTGGGTTACAGCAACGTGCGGCTTCTGCCGGGTTGGAAAAGCCATGTCGCGGATACACATCTTGTGGTAGGTGAAGGGTGGCGCAGGAGCGGGCTTGGCTTTGCTGTTGCTCAGACAATTCTGGAAGCTGCGCGAGATTTGGGTGTTACCAAGGTTATCGCAGAGATGCCCGAGGGGCAAACGGCGGGCCGCGCCATCTTCAAGCATCTCGGATTTCATGTGGAGGGTATTCTCAATAATCATGTACGAGACCATCATGGTCATTTCCATGATATGGTGATCATGGGCTACCAGCTTTAACGACGGTTCAGCTGGTGTATGAACCGTCGTCTGCTACAACTAATTATCGTGGTGCAACCTGTAGATCGCTGAGCACACCGCGCTGCTCATGTCGCTGCATCGTCCACAGCCTGATGCCCAGAATCATCCAGGCGATGTCGTAGAGGAACAAGAACCCAAAGAGATGCCCTACCACAAATAAGCCGGCGATGGCTCCACCCGGAAAGCCACCAAATATCAGCAGCCATGCCGCCATTCGTGAGCTGGTTCGGCTTCGGAGCAGGCCCGCTCCCAGGAACGTTGCGCCCAGAAGAGTCAGCAACAAGCCCGGCAACGCCAAAAAGATGAAAACGAAGTCGGTAATGCCGAACCAGTCCAGGCTCGAAAACCATGCTTCGCTGCCGTTTCCAATCAGCAACATCGTTAATCCAAGACTCGCTACGACGAACCCGGCACGTTCAAGACGTCCCTTTTCAGGCCGCGCATGAAACAATCCAACAAGTCCGGCAAGGAGACAAGGAACGGGGATCATCCACAGGCCATCATACATGTGGTAAACCACCTGCGGGTCCGTGAAGAAGAGGAGAGGTTGGAGCAATTGGGCTGCTGTGGGCGTCCAATATTTGGCAATCCCAAGCGCCTGAGTCGGATCTTGAGCAAAACCGCGATTAATGGTCCAATAGCTGACGATGGTGCCGGGGATCATGACCATACATTGGAAAAACGCTCCGATAAAAACGACAAGCCCACTGAAACGAATCAAGGATGTGCGCAAGATGGTGTTCCTTCCATTAGTTAAGTGTTGAATACGTGTATAGACCTTGATCTGCACGTATGTGACGTATGGAAGGCTAGCAAATGGCAGCCCAAGTTGCATGAGACGAACGAACGATATGCTCATCAAAGCTGCGTATATCAATCATGGATTTTATCGCTGTCGTTGCCGTCTTTTTATCGCATGATTCGGTACATGTATGCCGATTAGCTTACGTAGTAACCTTAGTCGGTTGCCGTGCCACATGCATACAGGAGGCGATGCTGGTCGAACTTCAGGGCAATGCCGCATCATCCGTTGGCATGTGGTTCAGTAGTCAGAATCGTGCCTCGTATCGCAATCGTTGGCGCGGACTTTGAACCGCTTGCCAATAGCATCACGCCACGGACAACTACCAGGAAAGGAAGATCGACTCGCTCCGCATGGCGGCGGTCCACGTTCTGAGGGAGCGTGGGTGTGATTGCGGGG
>JASKZZ010000268.1 GCA_030147335.1 Herpetosiphonaceae bacterium
CAGCCATGCTGGCAAGTGAACCAGACTCTGCGTGTCCTGAACTGATAACCGTTGCAGCGCGACTAGCGCCTCATCCAACTCGGGATGGGTGCCAACCTCGGTCCCAAACAACGTCTTCCCGGCGATCTGCATGGTCACATGTAGCAGATCATGCGCAATATCCCGTACCTCGTTCGATTGCCACATCGCTAGCATACCCTGTCCATACTGCACCATTGTGTCGCCATAGGATCGGACATGCATGGCGTGAAACGCGGGTTGCATTAACTTTCGTTGTCGTTTCCAATCTGGGCCATCATTTGTGAGGAGGCCTTTGCCAAGAAACCGCCGCAGGCCAATGGTTGTGCTCTCCACAGATGGGCCGTTCTTGGTAAATTCTTCCCAGCGCTACACGAGTATTTCCCGAATCAAGGCCGGATGATTGATCAGGTAGAGATGCTGCCCCGGAACACGGACATACGCAATGTCACCGTAGTCCCGCGCCACGTTGGCTAAAAAGGGCATCATGTTTGTTTGCACGTCCCGCAGATTGCCCAGGAACGGGAGTCCGCGTGGACCAGGTGGATAAAGTTGTGCTGTCATGAGCATGCTCCTGCTTTTTTGATACACTATGTACCATTACGAACATACCGTACCGTAGCATAGGCACAGCCGCGAATCAAGATCCAGTATAAGGCGTGGTGTAGCAAAAGAAACAGATTGCATTAATTGTTTCATAAAGGACGATTGGATGACAGCACACGACCAGCGCATGATGCGCACACGGCAATGGTTACGGACGGCGCTGCTTGAATTACTCCATGAGAACTCCTACGCCGCTATCACGATTCAGGACTTCATGGATCGAGCCTACACAGCCCGTGTGACCTTTTACTGACATTGCCAGGACAACGAAGCTGCTGCTGCGCATTGGCTACCTGCTCAGTAACGAGCGCCTCACGCCCACACAGCGTAGCAACAAACTGCACTGCGCGCGGAAGTGACCACTACACGGTAATCGGCGCGTAGTAGCTGTTGCCGCAGCGCCGATACGTAGTGTTCGGTGCCACAGTGATGGCGCCGTACCACGCAGGTGCGACGCTTTGGCAGTTATGTATGCAAACGCGCATAGTACACGACGGCTCGCTGCCATCTGGTTGCGAAGTGACTCATGCATGCTTTATCGACGTGTGAAGGCACAGGTATTGTCAAGTTGTTGATCGAGGTCGGTGGGAATCGGGAAGCGGTCTCATTGAGTGCGAGGCACCACCCTTCCGAATGTTGCCTACCAGCGCCTGCGTACTTGTTACCTCATGATCCGTGCAATCCCTCAAATACGAGGGGCAGGTATCACTATCTCAACTTTCTCCTCAAGCCTGGCACACCATCTGCTGCCTAAACACCAACACGTACTGAAGGCCGGTACCTGCGGACAGGGAGAGTTTGCATGATCAAGATCGCTGCGTTTCCCAAATGTTACCTCGAAGATATCGCGCGTCATCGCACGATGAGTGTCTTTGAGTGGATCGAGATGGCGCGGCAACTGGACGCCGACGGGCTTGAGATGTACGACGGTTTTTTCACCAGCCTCGACAATGCGTATATCGATCGTGTCGGAACGGCGATCGCCGATGCTGGTTTTGCTATGCCGATGATGTGCTGCTCGCCCGATTTTACCAACCCCGATATGGATGCCCGGAAGCGGGCGCTTGAGCAGGAGGCCGAGATGATCCGGATCACGCGGCGGCTTGGCGGGCGCAACCGCGTGACGTGTCGCGTGCTCACGGGCCAGCGCTATCCCGAATTGAGTATCGAACAGGGTCTTGAATGGGTTGCGGAAGCGATCAACGATCTGCTGCCGGTTGCGCGCGAGTACGATGTTGTGCTGGCACTCGAAAATCACTACAAGGATGGGCATTGGACCTACCCGGAGTTTGCCCAGAAGCAAGACGTGTTTCTGCAAGTGCTGCGGGCGATCCCTGAGCGCAACTACTTCGGTGTCCAGTACGATCCGTCGAATGCAATTGTCGCCGGTGATGATCCAATCGAGTTACTGCGCGCCGTTGCTGATCGTGTAGTTAGCATGCACGCCAGCGACCGGTATTTGGCTGCAGGCACGACGCTGGATGACCTACGCCAGAGCGACGGTACACTAGGCTACTCGCCAAATTTGTTACACGGCGTGACTGGACAAGGGCTTAACGATTACGATTCGATCTTCAGCATACTGGTCGATGTCGGCTACAACGGCTGGATCAGCATTGAGGACGGCATGAATGGCATGGAGGAGATGCAGCAGTCGATCGCGTTTCTCAAGCAGATGTGTGCGAAATACATGTGACCTGATCGGCGGTGATAATCACCCCTCACGATTCGACCGTCCCGCCACGAGTTGCCCCAATCATACAACTCCTGCCATAATGCGTAGACATGAAACGAGCAGGGAAGGAGTGCCGATGTGCAAGCACTGGTGAAGTTTGGTCGCCGGGATGGCGAGGTTGAGCTACGTGATATCCCTGCGCCTGTCGTTGACCCGAACAAGGTACTGGTAGAAGTTGCCGCAGCGGGCGTGTGCGGCAGCGACATCCACATGTGGCATGAGCATCAAAGCTGGCCGGTGAAGCTGCCGCTGGTGCTTGGTCACGAATTTTGTGGCGTCGTTACCGAGGTCGGGGCGATGATACGCGGTTTCCAGCCGGGCGATCGCGTCGTCTGCGAGACGGCGGCGGAGATCTGCGAACAGTGCGGTTATTGCTTAAGCGGCGAGTACAACCTGTGTACGAATCGTAAGGGCTACGGCGCGCTGGCTGACGGTGCATTTACACGTTACATCACGGTGCGTCCGCAGATTTTGCATCGTATCCCGGCGAACGTTTCCGACGAGTACGCAGCCCTCACTGAGCCGGGCTGTGTCGCATACAATGCGCTGGTTGAAAAAACAGCGATGAAGCCCGGCGATGTAGTCGTTATTCAAGGGCCAGGACCGATCGGGATTATGGCACTCCAGATCGCGCGGTTGCGGGGCGCAGGCACGCTGATTATGCTCGGCACCGATGCTGATACACATCGGCTGGAGGTGGCGGCGGAGCTTGGAGCCGATCATACGCTGAACATTCAGCGCGAGGATCCAGGGGCGCTGCTTGCCTCGATCGGTGACGGGTGTGGCGCGGATCTCGTGGTAGATTGCTCGGGTGTGAGTCGCGCCCTCCAGCAATCGATGGAACTGGTGCGGCCAAACGGACGAATCACCAAGATCGGGTGGGGGCCGCAGCCGCTCGATTTCAGCCTCGATCCGCTGGTTGCCAAGGCTGTCACGCTGCAAGGTTCATTCAGCCACACCTATGCCACGTGGGAGCGGGTGCTCGGACTGATTGCATCGGGCCAGATCAATCTTGCGCCGGTGATTGGGGGTGTGTATCCGTTGCGCGAGTGGCGTGAGGCGTTCAGCGCCATGGAGCGCGGCGACAACGTCAAATCCGTGCTGCGCCTCGGAAGCGAGGCCGCATGATGGAACCGGTTGTCCAGGTTTCTCTCGACGTGACCACGCTGGATGAGGCGCTGGCTCTGGCACATGCAGCAGTCCGGGCGGGAGTGGACTGGCTGGAAGCCGGAACGCCGCTGATACTCGCAGAAGGGTTGCGCTCGGTGCGCACGCTCCGTGAGGCATTCCCAACAATTCCAATTGTCGCTGATCTTAAAACGATGGATGGGGCCGGGCTGGAAGCCGAGATGATGTTCAAGGCCGGGGCAACCATGACGGTCGTAATGGGCCAGGCGCACGATGCCAGTATTATCGAACAGGTGCGGATGGCGCGGCGTTACGGCGGCAAGGTGATGTGCGACGTGATGCTCTGTGCCGATAAGCCCGCACGCGCTCGACAAGCGCAGGAGTTAGGCGTTGATTACATCATCGTACATACCGGTTTCGATGAGCGCAACATGGTGTCCGGCTTGAGTCCGCTGCATGATCTACCGGATGTCCTCGACGCCATTACGATTCCGGTGCAGGCGGTCGGTGGGCTAAGTGTGGAGCAGGCTCTGGATACGATCGCGATGGGCGCGCAGATCGTCGTCTTTGGCGCGCCGCTGGTGATCAGTAATGACGAGTTCAAAGCGGCCAGTCCAGATTTTGAATCGCTGTTACGCGATTGTGTCCGACGCGTGAAGGGTGCGAGGCATCCGCCGGAATCGTAAGCAGCCCTTGTGCTGCACGAACATAAAGGAAGGTGCTCTATGCAACTGCTTTCACAGATTGCCGAGCTTGATTTTCCCGCGCCGCTGCCGGAAACGCTGCTCCACGTCAGACAGCGCTTCGACGCTCCGCAAGTAGACGATGTGATCTGTGCGACCAGATCCGCGCTTGAAGCGAGCGTTTTGATGCAGCGGATCACACCGAACATGCGCGTCGCGGTGGGCGTAGGCAGCCGTGGTATTGCGAATCTGCCGGTGATTGTCCGCGCAGTGATCGAACAATTACGCGGGGAAGGTGCGGAGCCGTTTGTGATTCCGGCAATGGGCAGCCATGGTGGCGCGACCGCGGAAGGGCAACGTGCGATGCTGGCCGAGCTTGGCGTTACTGCTGAAAGCGTCGGGGCCGAGATTCGCGCAACGATGGAGGTACGGCAGATTGGGCAGATCGCGGATGGACCACCCTTGTTTCAAGATGTGATCTCCGCTGCCGCCGATGCAACGCTGCTGATTAACCGCGTTAAGCCCCACACCGATTTTCGCAGCGATTTGGAAAGCGGGCTGGCGAAAATGGCCGTGATCGGCTTGGGCAAGCAGCAGGGAGCAAGCGTGATGCATGCCTGGGGTGTGCCCGGCTTTCAGCGCTTTCTCGCGCCCGCCGCGCGCATCTACGAGTCGGCTACGAATCTCATTGGTGGTGTAGCAATTCTGGAAAACGCATACGATCAGACCGCGGAGATCACGACGTTGACGGCGGCAGAGATGGGCGGACCGAGGGAAGTGGAGCTTCAGGCGCGCGCAAAAGTGCTGATGGCGAGTCTGCCGTTCCCCGAGATTGATGTGCTTGTGGTGCGGCAGCTCGGCAAGAATATCAGCGGTACGGGCATGGATACAAATATCATCGGACGGCTGATGATCCCACGGCAGGCCGAGGAGTTTGGCGGGCCGGACGTTGCGATTATTGCGGCGCTTGATCTCACGGAGGCTACGCACGGCAATGCCGCCGGGATCGGACTCGCGAACGTTACAACTGCGCGGTTGGCCGAGAAAATCGACTGGATCGCCACATACACCAACGCGATTACATCCGGCATTTTCGGCATGCAACGGGTAAGTCTGCCGATCACCTTGCCTGATGATCGGCGTGCACTGCAAGTCGCGGTGCGCGGCTGTGGTCAGCCGCAAGAAACGGCGCGGCTCGTCTTTATCCGTGATACGCTGACGTTAAGTCGGCTCTGGGTAAGTCCCAGCTTACGCGAAGCTGTCGAGTCCCACCCGCGCCTATCGATTGTTGAAGACGTGCCGCTCACCTTCGATGACGACGGCATAATGGAAAGCCCTTGGCAGTTCTTGTCATGAAAGGAGTTTGCGAAATGACTCCAAAACCAGAGCTTTTGTGGCACGAATTATGCGCCAAAGGCTGTATGAATCAGGGCAAGGATGCCTGACCAAATCATAATCACATCGATGTGGATAAGCTGCCCCCCTCTGCGGCCTCATCCAAGCTAACGGCATCGGTATAGTTGTTCCTCACGCATCCTGCTACATCCAACAATCGATCACCAAAGGAGAGACGAGGTGCCAAAGTTTCCCGGCTTGACCAGATTCGTCACGTTGATGCTCGTGTTAACATTCATGAGCGCTTTGCTTGCTGCCTGTGGCGGATCTACTCCCGCGGCTGAACCAGGTTCGCTTGGCGGTAGTGCCAGTCCTGCGGCGGGCGGTGCGACCTCGCCTGCGACGAGTGCGGGCAGCGTGGCCTCGCCTGCGACAAGTGCGGGCGGTGCGGTTGCCAGTCCTGCAACGAGTGCGAGTGCCACAGCAGCTTCAGGCGAGACAAATACAACCACTTCAACTCGCTGTCCGGAAGGGACAACAACCGTTTCTACCGAGGGCATAAGCAATCAATTCTCCGGCACGACCCTTAACATGGTTACTGCGAACCACGCTTGGGCCGAAGCAATGCAACCCTTGATCCCTGCCTTTGAACAGGCAAGCGGTATGAAGATGAACATTTCCAGCTATGGTGAGGATCAACTTTCCAACCAACTCACCGTCCGCTTTACCTCGGGTAGCGGGGACATTGACGCATTTATGTTCCGGCCATTGCAGGAAGGTCGTCTCTTTGCAAGCAACGGCTGGCTCGCAAATATCACCAACAACGTCCAAGGTGCAGGCGATTGGAACTGGGAAGATTTCCAAACACCAGCGCGTGGCACTGTTACGTTCGATAATACAACCTACGGTGTGCCAATCGTCACGGAACGTGAGATTTTATACTACCGTAAAGACTTATTCGAGCAAGCGGGCATTGAAGTGCCCAAGACGCTGGAAGAGATGATGGCGGCGGCCGAGAAGTTGCACGACCCAGCCAACAATATGTTCGGATTCGTAGCTCGTGGGCAGCGCGCACCGGCTGTCACACAGTTTTCCAGCTTCCTGTACAGCCATGGCGGTGAGTGGGCCGACGGCAATGAGTCGGCGCTCGACTCACCTGAATCGATCCAGGCATACAAATTCTACGGTGATATCTTAAATAAGTACGGCGCTCCCGGCGTGCTGAACATGAGCTGGCCACAGGCAATCGGGATCTTTGGTCAGGGCCAGGCAGCGATGTACACCGACGCCGACAGCCTGTATCCTAACCTGCTCGATCCAGCCAAATCTACGGTGACGGAGAATGTTGGCTACGCGCTGTTCCCGGCGGGGCCGGCTGGCTCGAAGCCCTACAATGTAACCTCCTGGGCGCTTGGTATCAGCGAGGCGTCACAAAAGAAAGACGCTGCGTTTGAGTTCGTCAAGTGGGCCACAAGCCAGCCGGTTGTTTCGCAGCTTCAGCAAGGTGGTTTACCAGGAGCACGTACATCGGTCTGGGAGTCGCCGGAGGGAACGTGTGGCTTCCCCGAGGAGCTGGCGCAGGTGATTCAACAATCGGCGGAAGTCGGCGTTGATCATGATCGCCCGCTGGTAATCAATGTGGGCCAGGCACGCGATATTGTGGGCGGTCCGATCGTCGCCGCGATCCAGGGCCAGGACGTTGAGGCCGCAGTCAAGGAAGCGGATACAGCGTTCACTCAATTCCTCCAGCAAGAAGGCAGCCGGTAGTTAGCGATGGTATGTGTGGAGCGTCTGCATGATTGGGCGCTCCACCTGCTATGAAGGAAACGTCCATGACTCTTTCTACCTGGGCTAACCGGCACATCAAGTGGCTCTTCATTCTGCCGGCCACGCTGTTTGTTGCGCTGATGATGATCTTTCCGATTTTGTACACCACACGGCTGAGCTTTTACGCGTGGAGCATGTCGGCTATTACCCCACCACGCTGGGTTGGGCTCGACAATTACATTGCGATTTTTACGAGCGACCCCCGGTTTATGGACGCGCTCCAGCGCACGTTCGTGTTTACGATCGGGGCGGTAGCGATTGAGCTGGTATTGGGCGTGGCGATTGCGCTGTTGCTGAACGGAAAATATCCCGGCCAGGGATTGATCAAGACGCTGATCTTACTGCCGATGGTGGCAACGCCCGTAGCAATTGGGATGGCCTGGCTGTTGATTTTCGAGCCGACGATTGGTTTCGCTAATGCCTTTCTGCGCGCGTTGAATTTGCCGCCGCAGCCGTGGCTCGCATCTACAAATCAAGCGCTCGCATCTCTGATTGTGGTAGACGTATGGCAATGGACGCCGATGATCATTTTGATCGCGCTGGCGGGCCTGGCCACGGTTCCGGAGGAGCCGATTGAGGCAGCGATCGTTGACGGTGCAAATAGCTGGCAACGACTCCGCCATATTACGTTGCCACTGATTGCCCCCACGCTGGTCGCCGCTACGCTGCTGCGTTCGATCGATGCGCTTAAGACGTTTGATATCATCTACACCATGACGCAGGGCGGGCCAGGTTTTGCGACGGAAACGTTGAATATTTATACCTACGTCCAGGGGTTTCAGTATTTCCAGCTTGGGCTGGCGTCATCGCTGCTGGTTGTGTTCTTCGCAATCGTATTAGGGGTTAGCTTGCTTCTCGCCCAGGTACGTAATCGATGGGGGGCAACATCATGAGAGACGTACCACCAAGCCACATTGTTGCAACGACGCCACGCATCGGCACTGCTCCTGCGGTCGCGCGACGACGTTTCCAGCCCAACCTCTTGCTGCGGTATCTGGCAATCATGCTGGTCGTAATCAGCTTTATGTTTCCGTTTTTCTGGATGCTGCTGGCCTCGTTCAAAGCGCAAACCGATATTCTGAACGTGCAGCGCATCTTCTCGTTCTCGCCAACGCTGATGCACTACCGCAACGTCTTCGGCGCGTATGCCTTCTTCAATTTCATGTGGAACAGCTTGGTCGTCGCTGTCCTATCTACGTTGTTCTCACTGGTGCTTGCTCTGCCAGCTGCCTATGCTATCGCGCGTTTTCGTATGCCGCGACTCGGACTCGTTCTGCTGGCGGCGCGAATCGTACCCGGCATTACATTTCTCATCCCGTGGTTTATCCTTTTCTCACGGCTTGGGTTGGTCGGATCGTACACAGCGCTGGTGCTGAGCCATATGATGGTGGGCATGCCCTTTATCGCCTGGATTATGATCTCGTTCTTTGAGGGATTGCCGACCGAACTGGAAGAGGCGGGGCAAGTGGATGGGTTGACACGAATCGGTTCGTTTCTACGCATTGCGCTTCCGCTGTCCACGCCAGGGATTATCACCGGATCTATCCTTTCGTTCATTTTCTCATGGAATAATTTTATGTTCTCGGTGGTTCTGGCTGATCAAAGCACGCGCACGCTGCCGGTTGCCATCTTTAACTTCATCTCCTACGCGTCAATCGATTGGGGCGGCTTAATGGCAGCGGCGGTAACGATCACGCTGCCAGTGCTGCTGATCGCGCTGATCGTCCAACGCTACATCATCAGTGGTTTGACGGCCGGCGCAACCAAGGGTTAACGAACGGTAGGCACTCCTTCCCAGAGAATATGTTAAAAATTTCTGCCACGCTCTCTGCAGCGCCAGAGTGTGTGAAACGTATTTAAGGTCTCCACTGAGCAGCAAAAAAGAAGTGTTCTGAGTCACGAATATTCCCACGTGAACAGGTCGCATGACACCACGGGTCATTTGACCGTATTATGTTGTCGATTGTTGCTCCGTGCCTATCTGTTCGAGTTGATATGGAGCTTTCTTATCGATAGCCCCTACGAACTGGGGTAAGCGCTGGTGACCGAGCAATTGCCGGATCGCCATGTTCT
>JASKZZ010000393.1 GCA_030147335.1 Herpetosiphonaceae bacterium
CTCAACATAGGAAGCTTCGGCGTACTTAACGATGTTGTTAATAGCTTCTTGAAGAATGCGATACAGCGCCGTTTCAAGTGCCGGCGGCAAGCGGCGGCCTTCGGAGCGGATTTGGAGATCGACACGGATGCCTGCTTCTTCAAGCCGATGATGAGCTTGCCAGCGTAACGCAGCCGCGAGGCCAAGGTCATCCAGCAAGGAAGGCCGCAGATCAGCGATAATCGAGCGCACGCCAACTAAAGTTCTGTCGGCAACTTCACGCACACGCCGTAGGCCCAGCGCCAGTTCAGGTGTGAGCGCTTCGTGATTCGCTTCCAGCGCCGTATCAATGTAGATGCCCAATGTTGCCAGCGATTGCGCCGTTTCATCGTGAAGCTCGCGCGCGATCCGCCGCCGCTCTTCTTCCTGCGCCGAAATAACCTGCTGAGTTAGCTCTTCGGTTAGTCGTCGCGAACGCTCCAGAGCTAAGGTGTCTTCTTCCAGCCGGTCGAGCATTGTGTTGAAGGTATGGGCCAGTCGCGAAAGGTTAGGCTCGCCCGAACTGCTTTCGGCGGCACGGACGTTAAGATCGCCATCCGCTACCATCTGGGATACTGTTTGCAATACGAGAAGTGGACGTAATGCAAAGCGCAGCAATACATAGTTAGCAGCAATGCTCAGGAGTAGTCCCAGGCTCGCAAAAATAACTGTTAGTGTGAGGCTCGACGTGGCGATTGTGCGCGTGATCGCAGTACCGCCAATCGCGCCAAGAAACACGATTGCGCTATTAACAGCAAGAATTTGATATAAAAGCGGCCATCTACGCATCAATCTGCCCCAAAACTTCCACACATTGGTCACTATGCAACAGTTCGGCCCTGTTAATTATATCACAATCGCCTGGTAACCCTCTGCATATACCTGGACCACCATACCGCGAGGGGAAAGCGCACAACCGCAGTCCAGATTCGCTTCCATCGCCATGGTTGGCGAACGAGACGGAACAGCCATTCAAGGCCAAGCCGCTGCATCCAAAGCGGCGCGCGGAGCACTCTGCCGCTGAGATAATCGAACGTGCCGCCCACGCCAATCGCTACCGGAACCTGTAGCAGCGGCTGGTTGCGCGCAATCCATAGATCTTGTGCAGGCGCGCCGTATGCGACCAGCAGCACATCGGGCTTGGCTGCGGCAATGAGGCTTTGAATGTGCGCTTCATCTACAGGACGCGGCGAGCCAGCGAATGTTCCTGCTAGCACCATTGCTGGAAAACGGCGTTTGAGGGCAGCGGCGGCTTCGTCGGCAACGCCAGGCGCGGCTCCAAGTAAAAATAAACGCCAACCATACTGCGCACTCAACGAAGCCAGACGTTCGCATAGTTCAACACCCGCAACTCGTCCTCGTAGCTGCTGCTGGGTCCAACGCGCGGCAAGGGCAAGCCCTGCTCCATCTGGAACGGCAAGGTCGGCACGATGTAGCACGTCGGCAAATGCTTGGTTATGCTGAGCAGCCATCACAAACTCTGGATTGACTGTAACAATTTGGTGCGGCCCACCTGCTTGCACAAACGCCCCAACCTGCGCCAGCGTCTCGTCCATGGTCACATCATCGACACGCACGCCAAGCAATGTAATGTGAGCATGTAAATCGGTCATTCGCAACTTGCTTTACCTGTCCCAGCAAATCGTCGTAAAATACAAAATGGACCCCTTGCAGGGTCCATTTTACGACGATTTTTCACTAAGGAACGATAATAGGGATCGGCGAACGTTCCTTGTTACCGTTGGCGTAGGTTAGCTCTAGATCAACGGTGTAGTTGCCGGCAACCGGAAAGTATTTGGCGTAATCCGACGGCTCGATGGTTAGCTTGCCGTTCGAGTTTTCCTGAATAACGGTGCCACGTACTGACTCCGCGCCTGCCGGAGCTTGGGTAATAACCCAGCGATAATTCGTCACATCCGCTACCTGCTGGGCCGTATCGAGTACCAGCGGCTGGTCTTGCTGAAGGCGAAGATCAGACGGCGTTAATCCTTGAACTGTTGTCACAGCTTCATTGGCAAGCGCCTGCAGATCTGTGTCGTTGAGCAGTGCCGTCGCGTCTTGCTCCAGCCCTGCCGCCGCACTGGCCAATGCCGATGCCGCTTGATCTGCTGCGTCAGAAGGTATTGCTACACCTGCCGACGACGCAGCTTCTTGCGCTGCCTGATCAACTTCTGCTGGACCGCACGCTGCCAACAGCGCAACAGCGCCAACAGCAAACCATCTTGTAAATTTCACGTTGTTTACTCCTTGCTACAGCTAATCTCTCCGAAAAACTTGTGCAAGAAGTGGACCATAGCGGTTATGCGACCCGTTGCATCACCATTCGCGACGGCAACTCGTTACGATACGGCGCGTAACGCTCCAGATCGCGCAGCAGTCGTTGTAGCTCAATGCGTTGCAAGGGATACTCGTATGTTTCGCGCAGCATTAGCAGCCGCTTTCGCAGCTCTAAACAAGGTACAACGGAGTACAGATTGTCGTGTTGAAGCAGCAAGCCATCCTCGACCAGTTCGTCAAGAGCTGATTGAACGCTCCAAATATCGCGGCAAATGCGCGATGCCAGCACAGGTGTTGTGGCGCGGAACTCGCATTGCTCGGCAAAGCGTAGCATGATCGCGAGCTTACAGGAAGTGTTAATCCCTTTGTTCAAAATTTGTGTTACCTGGGGGTCCAACATTGTTGGCCTCCTTTCCTGATCATCATCGACCAGCCGTTGCAGTGTTTCTTGCCAAACAGGACGGGGCTTCCAATCGTCGGGTAACGAGGGCAAGTGGTACACTGCTTATACACGACATGGTAGTTCTTCTTTGCACTACCATCATCCAGATATCGATCAAACAATACGCAATGCGACTACCGGCAGATACTCAAAATCAGCTCATTTCGGGAGCTTAATTCATATGCTGCAAAAGCCTACACTAGCTTTGATGTACGTTGGTATGCTACAGCTTCAAATCGTGCGCTGTACCATGCTTTCCATGTTTTTGAGTATTCGTGCAGCGTCGTGCGAACCGTTGACGACATAAACCGGTATAAAAATACGCGTGGAGCTATCGAGCTTCAAGCGTTCGGTCAACTGGCTGCCACTTGCTTACCTAGCGAAGCACTTGGCGTTTGGATGTTGGTTAGTGTGATAATACGTAGTATAGCAGGTGTAAGTACTCATTGAAAGGGTAATTCTCCACTAATTTTTCATGAATATTTCACAAATTATTAATACATTAAGTGCAAGACCCGAGAATCAGGAGCGGATCGTCCATACCGAGCGTATCGGAGGTCGTATCGCGCAGTGGGCCACGCCACAGCAGCCGCTGGTTCCAGCATTACAATCCGCGCTTACGGCTCAAGGTGTTGCTCGTTTGTACACGCATCAAGCTCAAGCAGTTGATGCGGCTCGTGCCGGTCAACATGTCGGTATTGTAACGGCGACTGCATCCGGCAAAACGCTGTGCTACCATCTGCCCACATTAGAAGCGTTGCTCGCCGATCCTCGTTCACGAGCGCTGTACCTATTTCCGACCAAAGCGCTGGCACAGGATCAGTTTCGCGCGGTGCGTGACTTGGCCGGCACACAATTGCCGCATATTCGCGCCGGCATCTACGACGGCGACACGCCGCAGGCCGAGCGTTCGAGTATTCGGTCCGGTGCTAACATCATTATTTCTAATCCCGATATGCTGCATATGGGCATATTGCCGAACCATAACCGTGGTTGGAATCGTTTTCTCAGTCGGCTCAAGGTCGTGGTGATTGACGAAGCGCATGTGTATCGCGGTGTGTTTGGATCGCACGTAGCGCTTCTGATTCGTCGGCTGCGGCGGCTGTGTCGG
>JASKZZ010000394.1 GCA_030147335.1 Herpetosiphonaceae bacterium
ACCGCGGTTGTAATTTCAAGCGTGCGGATGTCGCGTAGTGCCCTGCTCATTGCAGTAGCATTGTCTTCCAAGTCCACAGTGTAGTTGAACGCAAGCATCGCCGCCATGCCCTGCGGCACCGTTTTCGATGGAATGATTCGGACATTTTTATCAACAAGGTCTTGCGCCTGCCGTGAAGCCATCAGAATGTTGGAGTTATTGGGTAGGATAATCACTTCATGCTGCGGCAGCTCGTTAATTGCCTCCACCAAATCCTTCGTACTGGGATTCATCGTTTGGCCGCCGGTAATGACCTTGCCGACGTTGAGCGACTGAAACAGATCAACAAAGCCAGCGCCGGGCGCGACCGCGACAACCCCAATCGGTGATGCCGACTCACCGCTTGCAGCTGCGGCAAGAGCACTCACACCAATTGCAGCCGCCGACTCTTTGGGAGCGCGGGTCGCCTTGGTCGAAACCATACCCGTTTCCTTGATTGCCGCCTTCTGCTTATCCATGTTGGCAATTTCGATGCCCGTCAAAGCGCCAAAGCCGACCGCGTAGTTAAGCACATCGCCGGGTCGCTCGGTATGGATGTGCGCCTTGACCAATGTTTCATCGCCAACCACCACCACTGACTGTCCCATAGCGGCGATAGTAGCCCGAACATCGTCAAAGGGGATATTCTCGCCTTCCAGCAGAAACGTGGTGCAATAACCGAAATCGTCTTCGCTATGAATCTCGTCGATGTCGAATAAAACGCCAACCGCCTCCACGCCTTCGGGCCGCTCGATCGTCTCGCCACGAGCCTGTTTCAATAACCCTTCCAGCATAATTGCAAGACCACGCCCACCCGCGTCAACCACGCCGGCATCACGCAGCTGCTTAAGCTGATTAGGTGTGTCAATCACTGCCTGATCGGCACCCTGAACCGCTGCAGCCAGCACCTGCTCGTAACTTGTACCATCCGTCGCGGCAGCAACCGCACGTTCACCGGCTACGCGCGCGACGGTCAAGATCGTCCCCTCGGTGGGTTTCATCACTGCTTTGTAGGCGCGTTCCGCTGCCCGGCGCAGCGCTTCGGCCAAACCCTGGCCATCCAACTCCGCTCTGCCGCCAATACCCTCAGCAAATCCACGAATAATTTGCGACAAAATAACGCCTGAGTTGCCGCGCGCGCCCATCAACGCTTTGCGGTACACCTGATCCGCCACTGCTGCTGCAGACGCTTGCGGCTCCACATCCTTAACTGCCGCGTTAAGCGTCAAATGCATATTTGTACCGGTATCGCCGTCGGGCACTGGAAACACGTTGAGCGCGTTTACCTCACCCACATGCTGCTCAAGCCAGTGCGCTGCAGCTTCCAGTCCGCGTAGCAGCATCACTCCATCGCAGACCATGCCTTTTTGATTCATGTATCCTCCACATCCAACAGATTTAATGGCGCGCCGAGAGCACGCGGATCGCTTCCGACACCACCAGATTATTCAGACCGAATGCCTTGTACATGGACGTTCACCGCCGATACCGGCATTCCGAGTGATTTGTTGAGCGCGTACGAGACGGTAGCAATCACCTGCTGCGCCACTTCCGAAATCCGCGTGCCGTATTCCAGCACGACGTAGAGATCAACCGCGACGCTGTCTTTATTGATATGGACCTCAATCCCACGATGTTGATCTTCCTGGCGCAGCACTTGTACCATGCTATCGCGCAAATTGGCTGGCGCCATGCCAACAACGCCATAGGACCGGCACACTGCCTGCGCGGCAATTGTAGCAATAGCGCGGGGCGCTACCTCGATCAGCCCCTGCGGCAACACACGGGTATTTGGCTGCTCTTTCCGATCATTCATGCAAACTCCAATCCTTTACACACGATCTGACGACACTATGCGACTGACCGTTTGCGTTACATGTTGGGCTATGGTATCATGCCTTCAGAGCAGTCGCCTGCCCCATGGGTAACGGCTGCTCTGCCATTGCACTCAGCAAATAGAACATCCGATAGGAACTACGATTTAGGAGGCCATCACTCATGGCAAAGTGCGCTAGCTGCGGCAAAGGTCCAGCCTTTGGCAATGCGGTCAGCTTCTCGCAACGGCATACACGCCGCCGGTTTAACCCAAACCTGCAAACGGTAACAGTTGTGAAGGACGGCAAACCAAAGAAAGTAAAGGTTTGCACCCGCTGCATCCGAACGGCGGCCAAGACTCGTTAACTCATGGCGATCTTGCTCTGCACAGGCCCATCCAACTGGATGGGCCTGTGTGTTGCTCACAAGGCGACTGTTGCATTGCTTCATATTGACGGCATTATAGTGCAAAGGCCGCTGCGTTATCAAGATGAAGTTTTAATAAAACTATAACAAATTGTAGACAGATACATCTATCGGCAAACGCAAACATGTCGGACATATATGCCTTGGTACAGAAGGAGTACTCATCTTGACAAAGGTCATACACTGAGATCAGCAGCGGAAATTCTCCCCGCTTGCATCCGTTTACTCTTCGTGACGGAGTGTGAGGTCTGAATGCTTACCAACTTGTGGCAACGTCTGGTCCTTAGTTTTCTTGTGGTTATTGGAGTTGTTCTGTTCGCAAGTCCATTCATGAGTGTATCGGCGTCCCCTCCTCCAGGATGTATCCCATCGGGAAATAAACCGAAGAAGTGTCCTACGCCAACACCAATCCGCACTGCGACTCCGACGTTAATCGACACCGCCATGCCAACTGCGACACCGACCGATCCTGCTACGTCAACGCCAACCGCAACGGTCACAGCGACGCCAACCGATACCGCGACCGCAACGGTCACAGCGACGCCAACCGATACTGCGACTGCAACGGTCACAGCGACGCCAACCAACACCGCGACTGCAACGGTTACAGCAACACCGACCAATACCGCTACGCCAACCGCCACGCCCGAATAGTCGGCAAAGCTATTCAAAGGATCGGACCCAATTAACATAGACGTAGGTACAGGAGCTTTGATACCTTGTCCCTTACGACTTGCGGTTGCTCTGACAGGCAGGTGGAACTGCCAGACTCACTCGCCAATGGGCGATAATGAAAGCATGTGTCGTTGCTAATCTCGCGTAGTCCCGTCCCTTGATCCTTAGCTCAACACATAGCCTTCGACCAACTTGTGATACGCTTGTACCTGTTCCACTTGCCATGCTTCGTCAAAACCTAGCTCTGCTGCTAGGAGCGCGGCTACTTTGGGCGCAGCTTCGTCGCTTGCACGTGCGTCAAGCAGTAGAGAGCGCGTTCGCCGCGAGAGCACATCTTCAACCGTGCGCGCCATCTCGTGCCGAACGGCCCATACAACTTCCCCGGTGTAATATGGTAAGCGTGGATGAAGCAGTTGATTCCAACCGTCCTGCTCGGCCATGACCTGCTGAACAGCTGGTGCATCTGCACCATACACGTCCAGCGGCTCATCAGAGCGCTGTTCTTGCCAGCCATGCAACTTAAGTGATCGCGTAACGCTTCGACGTTGTGGCAGATCAGCAACCTTGATCGCCTTGTTGACGGTATCTTCACCCATCTTGCGATATGTCGTCCACTTACCCCCAGTAATGGTGATCAGTCCGGCATTCGAGACGACCAAGGTGTGGTCGCGTGATAATGCAGCAGTCGCTCCACTCTTTCCCGATTTGACGAGCGGACGCAATCCGGCGAATGTGCTGAGAACATCGGAGCGTTGGGGCGCTTTCTCAAGGTAGCGTCCGGCGTGGTCGAGCAGAAATTGTATTTCCTCTTCCAGCGGTCGCGGCTCGATCAAGGCCTCGTCAACCGCTGTGTCAGTTGTCCCAACAACCGCGCGACCATGCCAGGGAATCACAAACAACACCCTGCCATCATCGGTACGCGGCACCATGATTGCATTGTCCGATGGCAGGAATGAGCGATCAAGAACAATATGGACACCTTGACTGGGAGCCAGCATCTGCTTTGATTGCGGCTCGTCCATCTGGCGCAGTGAATCCACATACACACCTGTCGCATTGATAACAGCTCGCGACATGATCTCAAAATCTTTGCCGGTCTCGGCATCACGCACACGTACGCCTGTAACACGTCCACTGGAGTTTTTGACCATACCAGTTACTGGCATGTAGTTGAGCGCAACGCCTTGATGATCCAG
>JASKZZ010000396.1 GCA_030147335.1 Herpetosiphonaceae bacterium
GACGGGTGAAATTACGCTGCGAGGACGCGTACTGCCGGTTGGTGGCATCAAAGAAAAGGTGTTGGGTGCGTATCGGGCCGGTATCCGACAGATCATCATGCCGCGCAAAAATGAGCGCGATTTGGACGATGTCCCGCGTCAGGTGCGGCGCAAGCTAGAATTTCAATTTGTGGATCACATGGATGCTGTGCTGCCAATCGCCTTTGTGCAAAATCCACTGGACTCGCCGTACCAGCCGCGCAAACGGCGAAAAAAAGCGGAGCCGGCGATACAAAATGCCGAGGAGCCGCCCGTGGAGGTGGATGCAACCGGCGCATACACCTGTACAACATCTGGGTATAACAAAGCAGCGGCTCCCAGAGCCGCTGCTTTGTTTGGTGGCAAGAAACTACTGCGTCGGCTGCAAGAAGTCGGCGGCGACCCAACCTTCGCCAAACTGATCGGTCTGAATCTTCTGCCATTTACGCGTGCCGTCGTCGAATTCTTGGCCAAGCCCCTGGACCCTTGTGCCCTCCGGCAGCGTGCCCAGGATATTAGCCGGATCAACCACATGATCACGCCGCAAAAACAAGCCTTGTGTTTCCGTACCCGTAACAACCCAGGCAGTTCCGGCGGCGGGCACGACCGGTTGTTGTGCGGGATCGCTGTTTGGCACTGCGGGAACCTGTTGTGGCGCGGTTCCGAAATCAGCCGGTACGGATGCCTGACCTACGGGGTCTAAGGTAATCGCGCCGGCTTCTTCTGAGGCTGCTACCAATCCTGCGGGATCGTCTGTTGCCGTGGTATCGCTCCCTGATCGATTGTACACGTAGAATAGTCCCAGCAAGAATAATAGGCTAAGTGCCACACCACCAATGATGTACAGTTTACGCGAGTTGTTCGGATCTGCTGCCCATGTGCCTAACTGCTGCGTCGTAAACGGCGAACTCATTTGTCGCTGCTTCCGGGCGTGAGAGCGTCCTGAAAAGTTGCTGTCAACCACCGTCTGCTGATCAAAGATCGAGCCGTTGCGCTCGGTATCTAGCGGCTCGGTCGGTGGTGAACGACGAGGACGATTCATTCGCATATTGTCGGCAAGCGGATCATTATCGCCGCCTGGGTCTCCTTGATCTTGCGCATTTGGCCGTCTGGACCAGCTCATTGTCGCGCTCCTTTCAACATTGTAACGAGTGCAAGAGGCCAACCCTGGATGTGCTCAAGATCGATCTGCGCTGCATCTCGATCATACCATGAGCAGGCAACTTCATTCAAGTATAGAACGCGCATGCTGCGCTTGATAAACTCTTAACAATTTTGCAACATCTTCGTATATACCAACGTCCAATGGCTATGGAAAAGGAGATCATTATGCAGCCACGACTAACCCGTTCGCCCACTGAACGAATGCTCGCAGGAGTATGTGGCGGATTAGGCAATTATTTTGGTGTTGATCCGGTAATCGTGCGGCTGATCTTTGTTGTTGGAGTTGCGACGGGCATCACGCCGGTGTTGTATCCGGTGTTGTGGCTCATTATGCCCCAGAGCGGCACACCCATATCGCTGCCACCTGATGCTCGTTTCGATCCGATGACAGGTCAGCCATTGCCGCCACAAATGTCATCTGGTCAAACTGTCAATTTTCAAGAGTACACTCCTCCATCGCAGGGACCAATCCCGCCGCGAAGTCGTAATCGTACGTTTGGCATGTTGTTGATGGTAATCGGGAGCATTATCTTAGTAAATAATGTTGATAGTGCGTTAGATAGAATTTTTGGCGTTCAATTATCAGGTTTTGTCTTTCCAATCTTGCTTGTTGGTGTGGGATTTTACCTGCTACGTAGAAAAACACTATAGGTTTATTATGTCACAGCCATCACCCGTGCAACCGTCGCCGGTGCTACCAAAGCGGTCAAATCGAAACGTTGCCATGCTGCTCATCGTAGCTGGCGCCATTGTTTTATTATACAACAGCGGTACATTCGGCTCTATTTTGTTCAGTACGGTCGCGCCGGTCGCGCTGATTGCTTTTGGTTTTGACTTGTTGACCGAAGGATTGCAGCGACGGCGCGCGGTCACGGGCGCAGTACTTGCCGCAGTTGTGCTGATGCCACTGATGGGCATCGCGCAATTTATGGGGCCGGAACGTCCGCGAGCAGTGTCCGATGGTCCGCGGAAAGGGTACATTGGTACGATTGAAGACATTGACCGTGTGCGCGCGCATATCAAGCTGACCGCCGGACAGCTTTCAATTGGTCGCTTGTCAGAAGGAAATATGGAAGTTGTTGCTCTTGACTCCGAGGGTGGCCAGGAACCTAGTTTTCACCGCGATGATCGTATTGGATTTTTGGACATTGATCGTCCATTAGGCGGTGATGATTTGGACCTTGACTTGACTCAGCGCGTGCCTGTTAATCTGGCGATTGAAATGGGCAATGGCGACGCTGCTCCGCTTGATTTTGAGGGCATCAAGCTTGAAGCGCTTGACCTTAACTTGGGGTATGGGAGTAGTGAGATTAAGCTGCCCGACCAGGGTGTTATGGAGATAAGGATTACCGGAACGGCGGGTGAGCTGGAGCTGGATGTGCCGGATGAGCTTGCCGCGCGCATCAAGGTCGAGACACAATGGAGTGATGTCGAGGTGGACGATCGTTTCAAGCTTCAGGACGGCGTGTACGTGAGCGAGGGCTACAGCGACGATGCTGAAAATCGTGCGACTATCAATATTAAGATGGCCTACGGTAATATTGTAATTCGCTAGCGGCTACCCTTGATGTTCCAGGCGGACAATACTTTCGACGTGATGCGTGTGTGGAAACATATCGATCACTTCGGCGCTGGCAATGTGGTAACCCGCTGTAGCCAACTGTTTGCAGTCGCGGGCGAGCGTTCCCGGATGGCACGATACATAGATAATCTGCTGGGGCGCGAGTTCAGCAAGCGCGGATACTACCTCGGGCGCGCAGCCACGGCGTGGTGGATCGAGTACAACGCAATCAACGGTTCCTTTGTATGATTGTAGAATACGCTCAGCAGCGCCAACCTCAAATGTCGCGTTTGATATGTTGTTGAGCTTGGCGCTACGCCGTGCATCTTCGATTGCTGGCGCCCACTCCTCGATGCCGACTACTTGGGCAACCAATGGCGCAAGCGATAGAGCGAATAATCCTACGCCGCAATACAGGTCGAGCAAGCGCATGTGTGGCTGTGGATTAAGTAGGGTGCGTACTCGTTCAACCATGCGTTCCATTTGTCGGTAGTTCACCTGAAAAAACGAGCTGGCCGATACATGGAACCGAATGTCGCCCACACGTTGTTCCAAAAAATTCTTCCCATGCAGCGCCACGTTTTCGCGTGCTTTTACCACACCGACGAGCGGCTCATAAGCTGCCCGCCACCGACCTGCCAGCGTTTGCAGTGCTCCTTTTGACACACCTTTTGTTCCGTCCATAATCCCAAGCACCGTATTTGTTTGTGGGCTACAACGTATTGTGACGCCGCGCAAGCCGTTCTCAGGCGTTAGCAGCGGACGAAATGCTGTCAGCGCATCGTTAATCAGTGGATGATGGAGACAGCAGGCGGCAATATCGGCTGTTCGGCGCGTGCCTGACGGGTAGTAGCCGACCCGATCACCGGCAATATGCAGCTCGGCGGTAGTCCGATAAGCCACCAGGTCATCGGGATTATCCACCGGCTCGGGTGTGGTAACAGGTACATCAAGACCGCCAATATGTTGAAGCTGCTCGCGTAAAATATTTGCCTTATAGCGACGTTGAGCAACTGGATCGATCCAGCGCCAATCTGCCGCGCCACACGTTTGTTCCAACGGGCAAAATGAGGGTATGCGCTCAGGAGCAGAGGTGTGGACTGCTATAACATCGCCGCGTGCAAATGCTTTTTGTCGATCATGAAGGCGAACACGCACATGTTCACCCGGCAAAC
>JASKZZ010000440.1 GCA_030147335.1 Herpetosiphonaceae bacterium
TGTCATTTCGGCTCGCGCGGCCTTGGCCATAAAACGGCAACCGGCTTTCTAAACCTGGCTGCTAGCCGGCGGTGGGATGACAAGCTTCCCAGCGAAAACAGTGATGCGCCCGCAGTGGTGCTGCCGCTCGATACGGAACTCGGGCAACGATACATGGCGGCGATGGAGCTTGGTGGGACGTATGCCTATGCCGGTCGTGATTTTGTGGCCGCGCAAGTGTGCGAAATCCTGGGCGCGGCCGTGGTTGACAGCGTCCACAACCATCATAACTATGCCTTTCGCGAGCGGCACGGCGACAAGGATTTGATCGTTGTTCGCAAAGGGGCAACTCCGGCTGGTGCTGGTGTTCGCGGCATCATCGCAGGCTCAATGGGTACACCAACAGCGATTGTGCGTGGCGTAGCGAGTCCTGAAGCAGCCGTCGGTTTTCACAGTGCGCCGCATGGCTCCGGGCGCGTAATGAGCCGCACTCAGGCTGCTGGAAAACGTGATTACCGAACCGGCCAGATCTTAACTCCCGGTCGGATAACACCGGAGATGCTGCACTCCGTGGTTACGGCGCGCGGGATCGAGCTGCGCGGTGGTGGTCTTGATGAAAGTCCACAGGTGTATCGCAACATTGACGATGTGCTGGCGGCTCACGCGGGTGTGATCGAGGTTGAAACGCGGTTATATCCGATGGGCGTGGCGATGGCCGGCGATTCTGTGATTGACCCATTTAAGGACTGACCGACAGGACGGGTAGCATTTGCTACCCGTCCTGCTTGCTTTCGTGTCATCGAGGTAGTGTCATAATCGTCAGTGGTGTGGCATAATCACGGGCTGCTTAGACTGAATAACAGATGCTGATGAGCATTTATTGGGGTAATCTGTGGTCATTCATGTAGCCCGTTCACTGGTACGCTGGACAGTATTTGCACTCGTCTTAACGATCTTGTTCCATGTTGCTGCGACATACGCCAGCACAACCATAATCGATGTAGGAGAGCGACCTGCCGCCACCTTTCTGCTGAATTTCTGGGAGGCCGAGCGTAGTCCAGACACTACTGGCAACCTGTCATATCAGTGGAGCACCGACTCCTCGATCATTGATCTTCCCACGTTCAAAACCGCTCACCCCTGGACATTCATGCTGCGTGGCTGGACGGAGCCGACGATTAATCGCGAGGGCGTCTGGCTTGCAGTCGAGGAGGGATCTGTTCATCTGCCGGCAACATCCGGTATCCGATCACACCAGCTGCTTCTACCACACTTAGCGCAAGTGTCGCTTCTGCGCGCCGCGCCAGACCCCGATCCCCTACGCAACGTTGGCTTTGCAACCGATGTGGCTGAAGTCAGGCCCATTACGCGAGGCATGGCTTTGGATGAAGGTCTGCTCAGCGCTGCGATTTTGGTGAGCGCCTTTCTGGCGTTCGTGGTTTACGCTGCCGGTATGGACCGGAAGGATACCCTGCTCATGCTGATAGGCAGTGCTGGGCTGGCCAGCTTCGTGCTCGCAACGCATCCCTTGTATGCGCTGCGGGCCATCCCATCACTTATATATATTCTAGCAACAGTCCTACCCATCGCACTTTGCAGTTTCCTGTGGTTTTCTCGTACTCGTCACTATATCCCTGGATACATCATTGCCGCGCTTGCCGTCATTGTTGTGTTGAAGGCGATAGGCATCTTCTATCCCAACTACATTGGTGTCGACACCTCCTATCATATTCGTGGGCTTGAAGATGTGATCCAGGGTCGTTTGTATCGGATTGGTGGTGGCGCTGGCAATGTGTTCCCGTATCCGCCGGGGGTATATGTATTTTTGGCACCATTCACACTGCTTTTTGGACACGTAGACTGGGTGACCTTGCAATGGCTCGTGCTCGGGTCCAGTATTGTGATTGATAGCTCGACAATTCTGCTGCTTAACCATATCCTTGGTCATCGCCTTGTTAATCAACAAGTTCGACATTGGGCGGCGCTGTTGTACATCTGCTTGCCCGCCGGGTTTATCTTGTTCTGGCATGCAACAGTTGCGCAAAACATTGGCCAATGGTTTCTAATCGCCTACGTGACGGCGCTTGTCAGCTATATTAACGATCAGCGTCGGCTTACTCCAGCTCGTATTGGCTTTCTTGTTTTCCTGAGCTTGCTGGCCTCGCTTGGTCACTTCGGCGTTTTTCTGAACTTCAATCTGATGTTTACGCTGCTCGTGCTGTTGTTTCCACGGTTTGCGCTGCAATATCGTCCGATCATTGCTACATGGGTGATTGGCACTGTACTGAGCATAGTGTTGTACTATACGGTCTTCTGGTCGGTTATTGCCGATGAGATACGTAAGCAGGTAGAGCAGAATGATCAGGTGCCGACGCGGTGGTTTGTGTTTGAACGGTTTGTTTGGTCACTCGGCATACGCGATCATTATCTGGGCATTTATGTAGTGGCGGCAATGATTGGCGTGGTGAGCCTGCTGTGGCTAAAGCGCGCACCATATTTGCAGGTACTTGCACGCGTATTCGGGGCAATGCTTCTAGCGTCAACGCTGCTTGGGTTGCTCCAGGTTATTATCCTCTTCAATCCAACACGCTATATTATTTTTTCGCATACAGCGATTGTGATTTTTTCTGCCTTTGCCCTCGGATTTTTGACACGTTACCGCGCGAGCTGGATCATAACCCGCGCATTGATCTGCGTAACGCTGATCTGGTCGCTGCTATTGTGGGCGTCGGCCTTCGCGTTGCACGCCAATCGAGCATGGTTATCCTGAGTGTCGGGAGCAAGCGATTGATTGAACGATGGATGACGAGAACGAAAACATCAATCATTCTGCCATAACCCGCGTTGTATCGGAGGGAACGTTTTAGGATGCAGTTCCTGGTCCGGCATGATTGATCTCCTCCACCCAATCACGCTTGCCAAAAACAAAGGGGAGGTGTTCAAAATCGCGCCCGCGACCTTGAACACCTCCCCTTTTCCGAATAGCTCAGGTTATCGAACGGTAAATACCACTTCGCGGCTGTCAGCATTGCCGGCGCGATCTACAGCAACCACGACCAACTGGTGCGCTCCGGGTGCAAGCTGCACTGTTTCGCCGTTCTGGACGATTCGCGGAGCTGCTCCATCTGGATCAATCACAGCCTGTTCACGCAGCACGCCCGCTCCGCTGTCTGTTGTTTGCCATTGAATGGTCACCTGGCCTTGCACTCCGGCTATGGGAGGAGCGATGGCTACAACGGGAGCGGCTTGATCGACGCTTTCCACTTCGTTAAGTACAGCGGCTGCTGGAATGCGAGCCTCAAACGAGCCGTCGCCGTCAGCGTCGACCTGTAGCTCTGGCCAAGCTTGTGGCGCATTTGCACGACCGGTTCCTGGCTTAAGCACCAGCTCAGCTCGCCCGTTCGCGCCTAATACCACGCCAAGATACACTGCTGTTCGCTCGACCCTGCCGTTGCCCAGCACGCGAACCTTGAGATCGGTGCTTCCTTCGCCTTCTGCCACAAGGCTCAGGGTGTACGGCGCATCACGCTTGATAAAGCTAAACTCACTGTTGGGCAATCGCTCGTAGCTCGATTCGGCGATGCCCGTGGTTGCCGTCTCCGCGCCGCGCTTCCGGCCCGTCACATTGCCGTTATTGTCGCGCACTTCAAGCGCTACCGGACCAAGCGCCGCTAGCCATGTTCCGCTCAATTGCGTGTCCGGCACACGTTTTGCGCTGCGGGTGTTGGCTGTTGTATTGGAGGCGGTGGTTGCAGACGTCAACGTTTTGGTTGACAGCTTCGGCATTGCGGTCGACATGGCAGTTGTACCGTTTAGCAAATTGCCAATCCACGTCAAAGCAGGACCGTCTCCGGTACGTACGCCAAGCGTATAATCGGCGTTGACCAGATCGCCATGCCCGCGCTCAAGGTACCAGAGCTGCGCGCCACTATTAATTAGCGTATTACGCCAGGGATCGCCCATCGCCGCCGACATCAACGCTACCGTGCCGTCGCCGTCCACCGGAATTTCGTCGCGTTTCGGGCACGACACATAGCGATACCAAGACCAGCACGAGCCGGTGTACTCACGCAGCTGGCCTAGTGTGCCCTGCCCATACCCAACTAAAGCCGCCCATCGCACGCCATTTAGTCCACCGTTTCGCGTGCCGTCAATCGCAGTGTGATACGTTTCCGCCATGTTGAGCACGGTGGCGTTTTTGCCTGTGTTCAGGAGCAATTGCTTGACGCCGCTGTAGGACAAGACGCCTTTTGTAGCGGTGCTGCCATCAACCTCGCGGTCTTCAACATATGGACGCAGCCTTCCGCTGTCGCTGTTGTCATAGTAGGTGTAATACGGACTGGACGGCAGGAGCTGCATCGCGCCCGGCATGTTTTGCACTACATCCTTGATTTCTTGTGAGTCGAGGCCGATCCCGAGAAAGTGCGGCCCGAAATCATCGCCATACATCAATGTTTTGAGGAACTTGGTCGCTCCAAGCTGCGGTGAGCCAAGCGTGATGAGTTGATCAACGCGCTGCGCTCGTGTGGCGTTCGCAACATAACTCCGCC
>JASKZZ010000453.1 GCA_030147335.1 Herpetosiphonaceae bacterium
CCGATGAACGCAATGAGGAAGCATGGTTTTGCTTATCCAGCGTTGTTGATGATCCCGACGACATCAAGCTGTGCCTGGAAAATGTGCTAGCACTTAATCCTACACATTCCGATGCACGTCAGGCGCTGGTCAAGCTGGAAACACGCGCTGATATGGATGCGCAAACCAAGGTGGTGCATACGCTTGTGGGGGAGCAGGCTGCTCCTGTCGCACAACAAACGTTGCCGATAAGCGCTGGCGCTACGGGAAGCGAGGCCGCACCACCTCCGATCCACGTCCCTGCTCCGTGTGTGTATTGCGGTGCGTTGAATGCCAGTGTGCAGGAGTTTTGCAGCCAGTGCCGGAAAAGCTTACTGGTTCGCATGCCCGCGTCGGAGTCGCGCTCGTTGGAGCTTTCATTGCTGGCAATACTTTCGGGTGTTGGCAGCGTGTTCTCGATACTGACGGGTGGGTTGTTGATGGTGTTTAGCCTCCTGTTTGCAACCGGTGTCGAGATGCTGAAACAGCAGCCAGGCGGGAGCAACCGAGAAGCAGATCTTGTGTTTGCCAATAGCTTGCCGATGCAAGTGAATCTTGTGCGGTTTATCGATCTGGTCGGCAATATCATTTATGGCATCGCGCTAGTGTTTCTGATTAGCGGCATTTGTTATCTTTTGGTTACTCGCGGCTTGTGGCGGCGACAGCGGTGGGCATTTGTGGTGGCCGCCGGGTATGCTGCTCTCATGGCACTGTCTTGTTGCACAACAATCGTGCTAGCGTTCGTAGCTGGGGAAATTCCAACGAGTCGTATCGTCGGGATCGTTGTTCAGATCGTGATGATTGCGCTGACCATCGCCTCCTTTCGGGATTTTTTCGGCCCCAAGGTACGCTTTCAGCCAAAGGTCGAAGCAACCCATGCTGCCGGGCACTACAAAAATGGACTCGCGTATAAACAACGCGGTATGTGGTACATGGTTACGAAGGAATGGGAAGCCGCGTTACAACAAGCGCCGACAAATGTGCAGTATTTGCACGCCCTTGGTCTGGCTTATGCGCAGATCAAGCAATTCAGCCAATCGCGTGCCACACTTGATCAAGCATTGCAGCACGCGCCCTCTGACGAACACATCCAAGGCAGTCGCGCGTTGGTCGAACGTATGGCGAGCGCGGGGTGACAGAAAGTTCGTCCGGTTTGGCTGAGGAGCGCGTCGCTGCTCGGTCAACCACGTTAATGTCACTTGGGCTTGCGCTTGGTCCTGCCGTAGCGCTTGGCTTGGCTCGCTTTGCATATGCGCTGCTGCTTCCGGCGATGCGCAGTGACCTTGGTTGGTCATATGCAGTTGCGGGCGCGATGAACACTGCCAATGCGGTGGGCTATCTCCTGGGCGCGATTTTCGCAACGCCTGCCATGCAACGCATCGGTCTTGGCCGAACCTTTCGTTGGTCGATGTTGTTAACCGCGTGCGCGTTGCTCTTTTCCAGCGTTCCTACCGCTACAGGTTGGCTGCTGGCACTGCGAGCAATTGCCGGTCTTGGCGGGGCGCTGACGTTTATTGCTGGTGGCGCTCTGGCGGCGCAGCTTGCTACACGTTCGCCACAACATTCGGGTACGCTGCTGGCCGTGTATTTTGGCGGCGGCGGGCTAGGCATTTTAACATCAGGCCTTGTTGTTCCGCTGCTTATTCAGTCTTCATCTACATGGCGTTGGGGCTGGATCAGCCTTGGGGTTGCGGCGCTGGTTGCCACGCTCCTAAGCTGGCTTATAACGCGGTCATTGTCGGCGTCGCAGCAACAATCGAGTTCATCGCAGCGCTGGTCGTTGGCGCCGTTCATGCCGATTTTCGCGGCTTATCTGTTGTTTGCCTGTGGCTATATCGCCTATATGACGTTTGTGATAGCGCTGCTGCGAGGCCAAGCGATGGGCACTGCCGAGGTCGCGCTTTTCTGGTCCGCGCTTGGGATTGCGGCGATGCTCGCGCCTCGCATCTGGGGCGCTGCCCTTTCACGGGCGAAGGGTGGTCGTACACTCGCGGTTGTGCTGGCAGTTGTGTGTGTCGGCGCTGCCCTTCCGCTGGCCTCCACCCATTTCCCGGTCATGCTGCTTTCGGGTATTATCTTTGGCGGGTCATTTTTAGTAGTGCCCACGGCCATCACCACATTTGTACGTCATGCCCTGCCTCATGCAGCCTGGCCCAGTGGCATCGCTGTTTTTACGGTCGTGTTTGCGATTGGTCAAATTATTGGTCCTCTTGTCTCCGGTTTGCTCGCCGATCTGGTTGGCGGATTACAGGTAAGCCTTGGATTCTCGGCGGGATTATTGTTGCTTGGCGCAATATGTGCGTTTATGCAGCGCGATCCACGCGCATAGCGCTTAACGATGTTTTAACCTCTGCATAACCTTGCCCTCGCATAGCCTTGGCATAATGGTGTCGTTAATAAACGGCCCCCGCGTACACAATTATGTGACGCAATTATCCGAAAGAGGCGTTATGACCGAACACGACCGACAGGGCAGCGTATGGCATCAGTTGTTGGAATCGCGCTTATCACGTCGAAATGCGTTGAAGGGTAGCCTTGCGGCAGGCGCGGCAAGTCTTTTGCCAATCAACTTGCAGATCGCTAACGGTATGCCCAACACTACTGGATCTGCTGCTCCTGTCGCGAGTACGCGTCCCCCTTTCCGCCCGATCAGCCCAACTACTGCCGATGATCTCGTTCTGCCGCAAGGCTATCGTTACAATGTTGTGCGTGTGTATGGCGATGAGATTGCGCCGGGAGCGCCCTTCGGCTACAACGCCGACTACATTGCATACTTTCCGATTGATATGCTGGAAGGCGGTCGCTCGTCATCAGAAGGCTTGCTCTGGGTTAACCACGAGTATCCAAATTCCCTGTTGCAGCACGGCAACCTTCAGGGTCCGAAAACACCTGAGCAGATTGCAATTGAGCGAACCAGCGTAGGTGGCTCGATAATGCGTGTGCGGCGGGAACGAAATGGCGCGTGGAGCTTTGTGCAGGACCGCATGAACCGCCGTATTACCGGCTTCACCAAGGCGCGCTTAACCGGGCCGGTCGCCGGTTCCGCCTATGCCAAGGGCGCTGTTGAGGTGTCTGGGAGTGTCGGTAACTGTTCCGGTGGCATGACGCCATGGGGCACCGTTTTGTCATGCGAAGAAAACGTGGATGATTACGGCGCGCCGTTGGAGCAGGGCGGCTTTGGCTATGGCTGGGATCAAAGCTACGTCAAAGAGCATCAGGGCTGGATAGTTGAGGTTGATCCGTTCAATCCCAATGACACGCCGCGCAAGCACACGGCCATGGGTCGCTTTCGGCACGAGAATGCAGCGGTAATGGTCAGCCCAAGCGGACGCGTTGTGGTGTATATGGGCGATGACAAAACCGATGCGTGTGTCTTTAAGTTTGTCAGCGACGGCGCTGTTGATCCCAAGAATCGAGAGGCGAACATGAAGCTGCTGGAAAGCGGCAAGCTGTACGCCGCCGACTTCGGGAATGGCAAGTGGGTGCTGCTGGACTTCGACAAGCAGCCTCGTTTGCGTGAAGCAAAGAAGTCCGATGGCTCGCTGCGCTTCACAAGTCAGGCTGACGTACTCGCTGATGCGACGGGCGCGGCACTGGTTATACGGGCGACACCAACGGATCGTCCCGAGGACATCGAAGTTCATCCGACGACTGGCGAGGTGTACATTGCCTTTACCAACAATGCCAATCACAGCAACTACCACGGGCAAATTGTGCGGTTGAGCGAAGCGGACAACAATCCCGAGGCCGAAGCCTTTGATTGGGAGTTTTTCGCGGTCGGTGGCCCACAAAGCGGCTTTTCATCGCCTGACAACCTCGTCTTCGATCCCTATGGCAACCTGTGGATGGTAACCGATATTTCCTCCAGCCGTACCGGCAAAGGCATTTACAAGTTCCAGGGCAATAACGGTATGTTCTTCTTCCCAACAACCGGTCCCAACGCAGGCAAAGCGTATCAATTTGCATCGGGACCAGTTGAAGCCGAGCTGACTGGACCGTTCTGGACGCCCGATGGCAGGACGATGTTTTTGGCGATCCAGCATCCCGGCGAAGAGTCAACGGGTATGGACAACTTGACCAGCCACTGGCCCAATCTCAACGGCGATCCAATGCCGCGTCCGGGTGTTGTTGCGATTACAGGCTTTCCAGGCTTCCCACGCGGCTCGCGCTTCCTTCCGTTCTAGCAGCGCGGTAACAGTTTAAGTGTGTCGAATGGCACGCGTGGAACAGTGCTTGTTGTGTGTCCAACGTTATCAGGAGTTTGCCCGATGAAACCGATCGAGGTCGCCATCGACGATTACCTGCATGTCATAGTGCGTACTCGTCCTTGGACGAAAAAGCGAGAAGAAGCGGTGCTGGAAGAGTTTACCGACTGGTTGTATGCTCAACAAACGCCGCGCACGCGTCTTGATGAGATTACCCCCGAGCTTGTGCAGCAATATTGTGCAGTAGCAATTGTGCCTGCCGACCAGCAGCGTGAGTTTACCAACATTCTTAGCACGTTGTATCGATGGGCCGTACATCAAGATTGGGTCAAGACCAACCCGTTCGAGACAGTTGCAGCATAGTTTTTACCGCTCTTCATGCAAACGACGCCTGTTGTAAGGCGTCGTTTGTTTTTGTTAACGGCTCGACATACCCTGTGTTGTGCCTAGCCGCTCCAATTCCTCACCAAATCTGAACACGGTCTTCATAAGTTATCGGTATCATGGCCCTGTCTTATTCAACAATACGACTGCCGGTACTTGGATAAGGATTGTGATAGTGTCTGAAATCGCTAGGATACCTAAATACTCGGTTCCTGTCGGTTGAAGGCAATCGTTGGGAGTAAGAGGAAAGGAATGCTCTATGGACAATGATGATCGTCAGATTGGGCGAATTTTGACTCGCCGTGAAGTGCTGGCGTTAATTGGAGGAACGGCGGCAGCAATCCTGGTTGGATGCGGCGGTGCAGAAACAGTTGCTCCACAAGCATCTCAAGCCGCCGGAGCAACTGGGGCAAGCCTAAACGCCGAAGCGCAAACGGCAGTGTCGATCGGCAGCGATGTGGCAGCACAGGCGACTCAGGAAGCAGAGATTGCCACGGCAGAGGCTGCGAACACGACGGTTGCAACACCAAACTGTGTTGTTCGTCCCGAGGTAATGGAAGGACCATATTATGTGGATGTGGACCTCGTGCGCTCGGATATTCGTTCGGACTCGACAAGCGGCGAGGTAAAGGCCGGCGCTCCACTCGTCTTAACCTTCAACGTCTCACAGGTTAGTGGGTCGAACTGTACGGCGCTTGAAGGTGCGACAGTGGAAATCTGGCATTGCGATGCTGAGGGCGCGTATTCGGGTGTGTCCGACCGGAGCTTCGACACGACGAATCAAAACTGGCTGCGTGGGGCACAGGTTACGGATGCCAACGGTGTAGCAACGTTCACGACAATCTATCCGGGGTGGTATCCGGGCCGAGCGGTGCATATTCATTTCAAGGTATCGCCAAGCGAGGATACAGTGTTTACCTCGCAGCTCTTCTTTGACGATACGCTCTCGCAACAAGTCTTTACTCAGGAGCCGTATTCCGGCAAAGGTCCTGTACAACACACACTCAACAGTACGGACAACATCTATCAGGAGCTATTGTTGCTCAACACTACTGCGGCAGAAAATGGCTATGCGTCAACCTTTTCCATCGGGATTGATCTGACGACCGTTGGCGCGGGCTAGAATAGCGGCGGTACTACCCGGCGTTAGCTTTCACTGAGCTTCACCGAAAAATTATGCGACGGGCACCAGTTCGGCTACGCTGATAATGTTGTCGATTCGCTCGACCAGCCGGGCGAAATCAAGGGGTTTCTGAAGGCATTCAACGGCGTCAATGGCGAACGGCAACTCGGTGAGGCTTCGGTCGGCGGAGAACACCACAACGGGAATATGCGCGATACGAGTATCACGTTTTTGCGCCCTTCGGAATTCCCATCCTGTCATAACGGGCATGTTGAGGTCCAGTAAGATGAGGTCGGGTGCTGTCCGCATAGAACGAAGAATGTCAAGTCCATGCTCTCCATCATAAGCGGTCGCGACGCGGTACCCTACATGTTGAAGCACCAGCTGTAATGCGTTCCGAAGTGCTGTGTCATCATCAATGATTAGCACAGTTTTGTCTGGTTGGCGCATGTTTCTGCCTCGTAGTTCTTTGATGACCATTGATAACGATTGTGATACTACATGCCCGGCGTTTGTCAGCTCGGAAAAAACTTGCGGGTCAGCTGCTCAATCCCGTCAGCAAACTGAACCTTGGCAATACAATCATCGGCTCCATAGAGATGAGCATGATGACGGCAGTGCTCGGTATCAAACATCGACATCAAAATGATTTTTGGTTCTGCTGCCAGTGCCTTGACGATGCGTTCAAACTCGTCAACGTTGTTCAAAACCAGCTGCAAATCAATCAGGATCAGGTCGAGCTGCTGTTCTGTGATAGTTGCGTGCATATCTGCAATCGTTGATACGCTTCCAACAACACGATACCGTTGCTCCGTGGATAAGAACCAACTTGCTGTTTTAAGAAACTGTGGCTCGTCATCGACAAGGAGCGTGCGAATGCTTTTTATCGACTGGTCCATCTAGGAGCACCTTTTGCCGGATGTATGAACATTGACATGGATTTTATAGTCTTGGTCTAAATTGATACTGCATCTGGTCTGCTATAACTAAATTTCGCTATTCGGTCATTGATTGGCAGCGTCTCCATTGGTGTGCGTCGACCGACGGAGATGCTGCCAGGGCACGGGGAGAAGCTTGATAAGATGTATGGTAGTGGGTCTGGAGCTATCGCGGTATCAGGATAATTACTGAAAAGCAGGAGGAAAACACCTGACTGTGAGGTTTCCGCCTGTGATACTGGGTAAACAACTGGGGACATCTGCAAAGTTTTGTCATGTTCGCCTATTTGTGCCACACCGATCACTGCGTTTAGTGCAAGCAAGTTTGATCGTTCATCAACGTGCGCCATTGGCGGAGGGTGCAAGCGATAGGAGATGCTGACGTTCCTTTGGAGAATGTTGAGTACACGTAGCCAGCCCTTGAATCAAAGGGACCAGACTATGCACTGCTTGCCGTTTGAGAACGAATCCGTCAGCACCGGCTGTTAAAGCGGCGTCTGCATAGTGTGCTTCGTGATGATTTGTCCAGATAATGATATGGGGAGCATTGGCTCCTGCCTTAATCTGACATGTCGCATCCAGGCCATTCATATCCGGCATGGTGATGTCCATCAGCACGAGATCGGGCATGACTTTATGTACAACATCAAGAGCCTCCTTGCCTGTACGCGCAAGGCCCACGATTTCGATCCATGACTCGTCTGACAAAAGGTCTTGTGCCAGCTCACGAAAGCTTTTCGTATCATCTACGATGACTACACGATATGGACGAAGTAAATGGTTCATATGGCTACCTTAACGGTGATGTGCTAGCCAGATGAAGTGGAACTGGCTATGCATTAGAGCAAGTTACAATGGTTGGCACAGCTCCTTATAATCAACGATGCGCCGTTTATCAGTGTAACCAAATCAAGTCTCAACAGGTATCAGGAGATTCCCTGAGAAAGGTGTGGGCAATACCTGATTGTAGAGGAAAGGTGTATTGATTGGCTGTGCGGATACGCCGCCGGAAAGATAGACATCAACAAAAGTGTGTTCCAGGGACCCCATGGATCGCCTTCGTTTTAGCAAGCCCACGACCACCACGACAATAAGGCCGTTGTACAAAATGTCGAGAAGCGTCAGCGTCCAACAGCTACCGCAATGGTGGTGAAGGTCGATACCAAAATTGAGATGAGGTGATTAGCTTAGATAGCGCAGCCAGTGGGGAATACGCAACAAAAAAGGATAGCGACCATAGTCACTATCCCTACAATCAAGCGATTGGAGCGGGAGACGGGACTCGAACCCGCAACCATCTGCTTGGAAGGCAGATGCGCTACCATTGCGCTACTCCCGCAAGATGTGGTCGGGGTGATAGGATTCGAACCTACGACCCCCGCGTCCCAAACGCGGTGCGCTACCAACTGCGCTACACCCCGACGCACGGCAGTATAGCTGATGCAACGGCTATAGTCAAGTGAAATATAGATTCGGATGGAATTTTAGAAGGGGGACTGTGGTTGCTGGGAGTAGCTACCGGGGATCGCCAACGTGTTAATGATTGGACTTAAGCAGAAGCTATCGTACATAATGATCACTCTGAGACCATGCTGTTGAAGGGCTGAATAACGCACAGGAGCGATGAGCTATATGCTCATCGCTCCTGTGCTGAAGGACTGCGGAATGTATGCGGACCAATCTTAGCGGCTGAGGCCGGAGTTGATCTGCGAGAAGACGGTCGAGACGCGGCGGCCGAGGACCGACAGGATGCCGATGACGACGATGGCGATCAACACGAGGATCAGGGCGTACTCAACAAGACCCTGGCCTTCTTCACGTGCGAAAAAGTTGCGAAGCATGGGGGTGCTCTCCCTAAGAAGAATTGCGATAACCAATGACCGTAGTGTATGTCCCGAAAGCTGATTCCACAATCATCATTGGTCCTGATCGGCAGTAGTACCAAGAAGTACTGAGGTGGAGAGACCCAACGAATAGGGTGAGGAACTGATTCTATATACATGCGCGTGAGGGATACCCTCGACCCCATTTCAGCAACTCTTCACTGTTCATCACTGATGCACTATGCGTGGCAAGCGACTACCTGAATTCCGCGAGTGATGGGCCTATCCCTGTGTCAAGTACCCGTTGTGTAAGGTGGGATGCATGACACGATGGACTGCTCAATACTGTCAGTTGAACACGAAAAAGTATGTACAATGCTGGCGGATACAGCGTTTTCAGGGAACTGGTGATGTTCCTACATAACGGAGACGACGCGTCATGCAGCCCAATGACTATCCTGTTTTTACGTACAGTCGAAAAGGCTTCGCCTTTCAGGGTGTACCGAAACCGTGTCGAGGTGAGCGAGCGAAAGATGTTACAGCCCGAAAAACACACGTATCGCATGGCTGATATCGCGCGAGTCGACGTCAAGGACACGCCTGTGCGCTTACACATCGTCATGAAGGACGGAACGGACACGGCCTTCCAGCTTTCTGGCAATGCAGCAGCAGCACGGAGTGCCATTATGGAGTTGATGTGACAACTCCGCTTGCTTTTGCAAGTGGCTTCTCAGTTTATCCGACCAGTTATTGCTTACCGTCCCTGAAGGCTGTGCCCCAGCCCGTAAAATGTTAATCGCAGCATTCTGGTCGCAGTTATCACGAACGAACAGGGGTGACAGACGTGGGTTCTGACACTCAGACTTTTGGGTGTCAGTTCCCCACAATGGCTACAACGCTGCGTCGTGTACCGAGCATCAATCCTGCGTATTTCACTCCCAGCTCTTTCAGCCGTGTACTAGCATGTTCAGGAATGCTGCGCAGCCCGCGTCCAAAATACTTTTTGACACATGTGATTCTTGACCATCCCCATGATATTCACGTGTTCAACTCCAATCAGTCCATACAAACGGGTGTACAGGTGTGCCACCTTGAAGTGAAAATCACGGCGTTGGCGGTCGATTTTAAGCTGTGTTTGCGCGGTACTGCACGCTGCTTTCGAGCGTCGCTCTACGTACATCCTCAACCCGTGCAGGATGCAGCGTCCCGTTCACGGTGTCCGGCTGCAACCGGGATGAGATGCCTGAGAACATGCTCAACGTACAGGATGTCGAACGGTTTGGCAACAAAGGCGGCTGCACCGGCAGCGACGATGCTGTGCTCGACGGTACTATCACCTGATACGCACACAACGGACGCAGACGGGACGTGCTGTTGGGCAGCGACAAGGACGTCGAACCCCGTACCATCGGCAAGATGGTAGTCCGTCACCACAATCGTGGGCACGCCGGAGGACAGGAGCTGGCGGGTTTCGGCAAGTGTGGTGGCGAAGCACACCGGGGCGTAGGGATACTGCGCGGCAATAACCCGGCGGAGCAGCAGACGAAGGAATGGATCGTCTTCAACGACCAGGAAGGCGGGATGAGGCATTGCGGGGTGCCTTTTTAACTTTGCATGGGTACCAGTGTACACGACACTATCACACAGCAACCTTACCGCACACCTTACCAAGCACCCCTGGCACCGACTCCGCTACGACGGCGGTTCTCAACAAACAAAGTGCGCCCGCGACGCGTGCAACGTCCGAGCGCTCAGCGGCGGGATCAGCGCCAGCGCATGAGCTTTGGTCCTTCAAAGTCTATGCCGTCGTTCCCGCCTCATAGGCGGCGTTTTTGTGCCGCTGGAAAGAGGCGTCATGTTCCCATCTCCCCAGCAAGCGATTTTAGTGGTCGATGATGACGAAGGCTTGCGGAGCATCTTGCGTGATATTTTGATCGAGGAAGGCTACAGCGTTCGCGATGCCCCCGACGGTTTAGTTGGCCTGAGCGTGCTTCGTGCGCAGCCAGAGTGGTTTGGGTTGGTGTTGCTGGACTTGATGATGCCCCGGACAACGGGGTGGGAGTTCCGCAATGAGCAGCGGCAGGATCCGGCCATTGCTGACATTCCGGTGGTGGTGCTGTCAGCGAGGGGGAACGTCGATCGGGATGGCTTGCCGGTTGATGTGCCGCCTGATGCGTTTCTTCCAAAACCGTTCAACCTGGTGAATCTGCTCGCCATGGTCGAACGCTTTGTCGGACCAGCGCCGCCTACATAAGCAGTGGAGGCTATCATCTGCCTTGTG
>JASKZZ010000467.1 GCA_030147335.1 Herpetosiphonaceae bacterium
GTTGGGTTTGGGCCAATCGGCCGAATGATATCGCCGTACTAACCTTGGAATCTAGCATTTATGGCTCGCCAAGCATCCCGTTCAGCACCCAGCCAGTAACCCTTACAACAACACCGACCTTTATGGCTTGGACAGCGGATGTTCCACGCAACATCGAGCATCTTCATTATCGGCTGGAATCTGGCCAAATCTCGCCGGATCAGCAGCCAATACATATTTTCTTAGACGGCGCGATCTTGACTACAGGGCGATTTTCGGACACTACACTGCCCCAGTTCGACAACATGGCTGCAACTAGCGGCTCGTGGAATGGACAGCGTTTCAAAAACATTGTTCGTAATGCTTCTGGTGAACAAGGATGGCCACGGTTGCGAGAATGGCTTGACCGTGCACTTGTAACCTACGCCCGCCGACCGCTCACGCCGGTACTTTCTGCAGTATTCGATGTGGAGCGAACAGGTTCCTTGGTGTTGCGCGAAGTGCCGTCGCAACTTTTATTCTCATTTTTTGCAACATATGCCTGGGGACATGTCGCGCTGCCGACCAAACCCTGGTATCCGGTCTTTCAAGGATTGGTAGTCGTATCAACCGTTGGAGTCGTGGTATGGTTATGGCGTAGACGCAGCAGAACTGCCCATCAACCGTTTACCCCCTATTTCTTTCTCGGACTGGTAGGCATCGTGGTATGGAGCAATGTGACGATCCGCGTGCTACCATGGACCGACGGACTTTCGGCCTTTGCGGTGCCACGTTACGGGTTTCCCGCCGCGCTGCCCGCAATACTGCTGCTGGTTGGCGGCTGGTGGACGCTATGGCCACAACGATGGCGATTTGCCGGCCTTTTAACACTGTTGACGGGCGCTGTAACGCTGAATGTAGCAGCGCTTTGGACCGCTTGGACGTTTTATCAATCCCTCCCATTGTAGTATTTGGAGCACCGTTAAGCTATGTCACGAACCTTTCGCACACGCGCTTCACTGTTGTTGCTAGTTTTCCTTTCCACACTGATCACTGGACTTGTGGCAGCTAATCCGTCCCCAGCTACGACACAAACGGTAACGGCAGCGGCAGGCACAGGTAAAATTTTCCTTCCAATGATCGCTGAGTTTAGTCCCGCAACACAATCAGTGTTTGGCGTTGAGGTCACGCGTGGTGGCGTGCCGCACATTGGAAAGCGCGCAGCCGAGGCTAATGTAGCCTGGACGCGCTACAACGGTATTGTATGGTCGGAAGTTGAGGTGAATGAAGGGGCACCTGATTTCTCGAAGATCAGCAGTGTCGATGCCGAACTTCTTGAGCTGGTTCGTCAAGGCGTTCGTCCCATCGTGATTGTACGCGGCACCCCTGCCTGGGCGCAACAACGACCAGAATATTCGTGCGGTGCAGTTAAGCCAGATAAGCTTCCTGCTTTTGCGCGCTTTATGCAGCAGGTTGTGGCACGCTACAGTGCTCCCCCGTTCAACATCGAATACTTTGAGATGGGCAACGAGGTCGATGTTGATCCGATACAAGTAGGCAAGGACTCGCAATTCGGGTGCTGGGGTGACTTCAACGACCCGTACTTCGGCGGTGGCAAGTATGGTGAAATGCTCAATGCCGTGTATCCGGCGGTCAAGCAGATTAACCCGGCCGTCAAGATCGTATTTGGCGGTCTGCTGCTCGACTGCGATGTAACAATCGACAGTAATAATTGCAAGCCAGCAACCTTTTTGGAAGGCGCGCTCCGTGCCGGTGCCGGTTCATCGTTTGATGTGATGGCGTATCATGCGTACACGTTCTGGAGCGACTCGATGCCGGCGCACGATTGGGATCTGTACGACAAAAAGTGGGGGCATCGCGGCGGAAAGATGCTGGGCAAGCTCAACTTTGTGCGCGAGGTCATGAACAAGTACCAGGTTAACAAGCCCGTGATGATGAACGAAGGTGGCTTGCTGTGCGAGTGGCACGTTACCTGCACCGAAAACCTCCGTGCGGTTCAATCAAACTATGCAGTACGTTTGTACACTCGCTCATATGCCCATAATCTGGTGGCATCGATCTGGTATACGTTGGATTATCCCGGCTGGTACAATGGCGCACTCATGGATCAAAATGGCGGTACTCGTCCAGCATATGAAACGATCAAATTTATGGCCACACGTTTAGCTGGCGGCCAGTTCGCGGGAACGTTATCGAGCGGCCAGCTCGAAGCGCACGTCATTCGTAATGGCAATAAAACATACCGCGTGTATTGGACAAACGATGGTTCGACCGTCCCTGTGGCGGTACCGCCCGGAGCCGTGTACAACATGTATGGACAACCAATCACTTATAACGGCACAGTTGGATTCGAGCCGATCTTTGTTGAAAGTGACTCCTAACGACTGGTCGAAACCACGAACCTAATCTTGGTTGAGGCGCGTCACGATTACAAGCGTGACGCGCCGTTTCATTTCGGCAAGCTGACCCAAGCTTGGTTTACGTTCGGCCGAAGCAATTGTATCGATCTCGTTCCGGTCAGGTGTGGTACAGCAATGGCGACTGTCATCAACAGCAGCACTCATTTTTGGCGTGGTGTCGGATGTTGTAGTTGAACGACACACTGCCCAACCGATTGCACTTGCGCCCCATAACCGATTGTTGGTATGCTGAGGTATGATCCGCACACAACGCTACACAGCAGTATCTTTTGATGTTGGTTTTACACTGATCGACTCGGTACACCACGCGCCTGCGATTGTGGCACAAGTGTTGTCCGAGATTGGGATCGTGCCCGAGGCGAAAGTGCTTCAAGCGGCGTACCACCGCGCCGAGCAACTGTTTCTGGAAGATTATTTCCGTCCACTAAACGATACATGGGAAGCGGACGAGCGAATTCTGCGCTTTTACCGTGGCTATTACATTCGGTTGCTTGGTGATCTTGGCATTACGCAGCCGGATGAACGCTTCGCAAACGAGATCATTGCGCGCTACCTCGATCCTGCGAACTGGCGGCTCTATGACAATGTGCTCGATACACTTGCGGAGCTGCATGAGCAAGGGTATCGTTTAGGCATCGCCTCCGATTGGGGTTCTGGACTGACTCGCATTTTGCATCAGAAGGGATTATCGCGCTATCTCGATTGGGCGCTTGTGTCAGGCACGATTGGTTACGCCAAGCCGTCGCCGCACTTTTATAGTTTAGTAATCCAACGTGCCGGTGTGGCAAGCTCACAGATCGTTCATGTCGGTGACAGCTACTATGCCGACGTGCGCGGCGCGCGAACCGTAGGCATTGATGGGATTGTGCTTGATTGGCATAGGCGTCAATGGCCAAAATTGGACGTGCCGCTCATCCACGATATAACCGAGCTTCCGCCGTTGCTCACGCGCTAGACTTTCTAACACAACCGTTTTTGTTGCACGCATCATGCGTCACTCATTTCCTATGATCAAAGCAGTCTTTTTTGATGTCGGTAACACGCTGATTCATACCGCAATCTCGCCCACGGAACAATGCCGTCGGATGCTGGAGCAACGTGGGTATGTTGTCCCACGCGAGCAAGTGAGAGCCGCAATGCGTATCGCCGACACCCAGCATATGGCCCGTTACCACAAACCCAATGATGATTGGGCGCAGCCGCATACAATCCTGTCGCTCTGGCTGGATTACTATCGCCATGTTTTCGATCTGCTGCATTTCGTGGATAGCGATCAGCAGCTTGCTCACGAACTGATCGCCTGGTATGGACGTGCGGAAGCATGGCAAGCGTATCCCGACGTTGCAGCCGTGCTTCCAGCTATTGGCGAACGTGGTCTTGTAGTTGGCGCGGTTTCGGATTGGGGCCATACATTAACGTCTATTTTGCACGCGCACAACATATCAGCACACCTTGATTTTGCGATTGCGTCAGGCAACATAGGTCTCAGCAAGCCTAACGTCCAGCTGTATCGTCTTGCCCTCCAGCGCGCCGGTGTACAGGGGCACGAAGCCCTGCATATCGGCGACAGTTACTACGCGGATGTTTGTGGTGCGCGCGCTGCGGGTATTCATCCTGTACTACTTGATCGATCCGCCAGCTTACCCTCGCTCGACTGCTCCGTTGTTCCTGACCTGCTCCAACTTTTGCCGTTGCTTGACGACGCTTCTTGATGAACACAGTAGCCAGCGAGTTGCTCAATTTACCTGCCCCTGGCAAGAAGGTTGCTGTACAAGGCCACCAGAGTAAAATGACAAGGAGAGTAACCACATGGCACAACACAAAGATCCACTAGAGCGTGAGCGCGATCAGCCAGGAACGCAGCCAGATCCTGCGACTGAAGGCGTATCGCATATTGGTGATACAGCAAGCGTCTTTCAGGATGATCCGAGCGGATCAAACCCTGGTAGCGACGATACTGCCGATAGTGGAATGGACCCTGGTCGTACACAAGCGATGCAGGAAGCAAGCCAGGACGATGGAAAGCTGCCGCCGCCAGCGGAGTATCGGGCGGACTCCGTCGTTCGCGCAACCAGCCCCGGCGCTCGCGTCGAGATGGAGCGTGGCAACCGTTATAGCAATGATACAAGCATGACGAAAGGCCACAACGCGCCGACATCCGAT
>JASKZZ010000276.1 GCA_030147335.1 Herpetosiphonaceae bacterium
GTACGGAAAGCAGGCATAACGCATCTTGAACAATGTCAATGCCTGTTAAGCCAATTGATGGCAATCTCCTTGCTATTTGTAAATCAAAAGCTTACCAATGGTCAGCTATACAATGTCTACATGACACAGATTTGGAAAGCCAATGATATATGCATCGCCTACAACAACGCTACCAGTCGCACCCTGCCCGCGCTCTATCCTTGTGGTAGACGACGAGCCGCCGATCTTAATGCTTGTGCGAGATGTGCTCGAAGAAGAAGGCTATTTTGTACTGACTGCTTCAAATGCACAGGACGGGCTGGAAATTGTGCGGAACAAGGACGTTGCGCTCGTATTGACTGACTTGATGATGCCGCAAATGGATGGTATTGCATTCAGTTTGGCGCTTCGACAGCAGGCGCGTACAGCAGAGGTTCCCATTGTGTTGATGAGCGCGGCCATGCCTGCGCAGGTTGATCTGCGTTTTGATGGCTTTGTTGCCAAGCCGTTCGCCATTGAGCAGCTTATTAGCGAGGTTGATGCACATTTCATGTTGCATCAGCTGGCGGCGTAACAATCGGGACCGTAGTTGCGCATTCGGAGAAGCTTGCTATACTGCACCATACTTGATGTCGCAGTAGCCCTGCCTTGCGCATAGATCAGCGCTCGTCACTAATGATGAGACAGTCACCATCCTCTTCCGCAACCGCGATATTCATTCGCGTTTCCAGATTTCTGTAGGAGATTACGCAGCTATGCCGAGGCAGGAGTCTCGCAATCCAACGGAAGTGCGCGGCCTTGACGCCGTGCTAGGCGGGCTTGATCTAGGATCGCTCACACTTATTGTTGGACCTCCAGGCGCCGGCAAAACGGTGCTTGGCAGCCAGATTGTCTTTAACACGGCGCGGCGTGGCCTCCCAACCCTGATTCTGTCAACCTACTCCGAAGGCAATGTTAAGTTGCTGGACCATCTGCGTGGCTTTGACTTCTTCGACGACACCATGATTGGCGACCAGATCAAGTTGTTGTCGCTTCCCAGCTTAATGGGAACCGATCTTGATGTTGCCATGAACAATATTGTTCGCACTATTCGTGACACGGGCGCGCGGCTAGTGCTGATCGACGGATTTCAAAGTATCGCGGCTGCTATTCCCGATGCCACTGCAGCGCGGCGAATGTTGGCGTCGCTCACCATGCAGCTCCCTTTTTTGGGCGTTTCCTCACTTATCACGCTTACCGGCGACTCGCGTGATCCTGCTGGCGGTCCAGAGTACACCACGACCGATGTAGTAATCGGCCTTGATTACCATGTTGTTGGGCGACGGCATGTGCGGCTGCTGGAGGTAGTGAAGCGGCGTGGCGGTCCGGTCTTGTCAGGGCAGCATGTGTACACTTTAGATAAAAACGGCGTTACCGTATATCCTCGCCTGGAAGTGTACCCACTTCCGGGTGAGCGGGAACGGCCAGAGGGACGAGCGCCCTTCGGTCTCACCGAGCTTGATAATCTCCTTAACGGTGGACCAAATGCTGGCACAACAACCATTATGGCCGGTGCTCCCGGTACAGGTAAAACTACCCTTGCGCTGCATTGGGCGCTTTCTGAGGCAACGCCTGAAAATCCGACCTTGTTTGTCACCTTTCGTGAACATATCGACCAGATGCGCGCTAAGGCTAATGCATTTGGCCTTGACCTGGGCAGTGCCATGGACTCGGGCGCAATACAGATCATACGTGTAGCGCCCGCCGAGTTTTCGCCCGATGCTTTAGGCACACAGATTGTCGATGTGATGCGCGGGCCGGGCTTGAAACGGCTGGTGATTGACGATATTGGATTGCTGGTGAATGAGCTAGGCACGCGCGCATTCGGCTACATGGGCGCCATAGCCGAGCATGTGTATGGCGAAGCCGTAACCGGGCTATTTGTGCTGGAGATCGACGCGTTTAGTGGATTTCACTTCAGTATTGCCAATCAGCCGCTTGCCGCGCTTGGCGAAAATGTCATCTTGCTACAGCAACAAGAAGCGGAAGGTAAGCTTCATCGTGTGCTAGGTGTGTTACGAATGCGGCTGAGTGGCTACGACCAATCGCTTCGTCAGCTGGTCATTGCGGAAGGCGGTGTGCGTGTCCTGAGTCTCGAAGAAACAAGTCCTGAACTACTTGCCGCGCTATCCCGCTCGACTGGCAGCATGTCGCGTTCTCAATAGGAAGATTAAGCATAGCAGCCGTGCCGGAGGAACAGCCATGCGGGTCACCCTGACAAACATACGGCTTGTAGATGCGGAGCGCGACCAGCTAAACGTGTCGATCAGCTTGAGCAATGGCCAGATTGTTGCCGACAACGCGGATGAGCCGGATATTCAGCTCGATGCGAGCAGGATGATCGTAATGCCTGGCTTTGTCGATGTGCATACACATGGCGGCGGTGGCTACAGCCTTCACACCGATGATCCGAACCAGATTCAGGCATATGGACAGTGGGCGCCCTCAACCGGAACAACTGCGTTTCTTGTAGGGGTTGTTGGTGTACCGGATGGGCTGCCGGAGCCGCAGATCAATGCTGCAGTGCAAGCAATCGCGACGCGAGGGCCAGGAGCCGAGGCCATCGGAATACATCTTGAGGGGCCGTATATCAGCGTTGAACGGCGCGGCGCTCATGATCCATCCTGGCTTCGACTACCAGATGAATCCGAAACGCAGCGAATTCTTGAGGCGGCACGTGGATTTCTGCGGCTTGTTACGGTAGCACCCGAGCTACCTGGCGCAGCAACAATGACTCGCCAGTTAGTTGAAGCAGGCATTACAGTCAGCATCGGCCACACCGATGCAACCTATGAGCAAGCACGCGATGCTATTCCACACGGTATTACCCACGCGACACATTGTTTCAACGCGATGCGTCCGCTGCATCACCGAGAACCGGGCGCTCTGGGCGCGATCGTTGAGTCGGAGCAGGTACGCGGCGAGCTGATTGCCGATGGCGTGCATGTTCATCCTGCCGCCCTGCGCATCTTGCTGCGCGCACTCGGTCCCCAGCGAACAATTATTGTTACCGACGCTCTGGCCTGCGCCGGTCTACCTGATGCCGTTTTTGAATTCGCCGGACAACCGGCGCGCGTGATTAACGGTGTTGCACGACTGGCCGATGGAACGATTACTGGCAGTGTACTGACCATGGAGCAGGCGCTGCGTAATCTTGTGACAGTTATCGGCGTGCCGCTGCATGAGGCGGTAGGTATGCTGACACGTAATCCAGCACAATCGGCAGGTGTGGCTGATCGCAAAGGGCAGATTCAGCCTGGCTACGACGCCGATCTGCTGCTGCTTGACGCTGATTTGCGGCTCCACGCTACTATTTGTCGAGGGCGCGTTGCTTACGTGAGCGACGAGTGGCAAGCACGACTTGCAGCGTTTAGTGCCTAGCTTCGTTACAACGTACGCGTAACTTTCTGTAATCCGCGCGGCGCGTCAGGATTCAGACCTTTGGCTTGTGCAAGCCGCAGTGCCAACATCTGCCCTGGAATAATGGCGGCGAATGGACTAAGCCACTCCGGTGTTTGATCAGGAACCGGCAGCAGCGTTGTCGCAAGCGCTTGCGCCTTGGGCACGTCGCTCGCAATCAACAGTTCAGCACCCCGGCTTTGCAGCTCACGCGCTAACTCATACATGTCGTCGAATGTCGCGCCACTTGGCATGATCAACACGACCGGCAGACCTTCCGAAACCGTTGCAATCGGGCCGTGCCGAAAATCTGCCGATGAATAAGCGGTTGCCATCACATACGTCAATTCCTTCAGCTTAAGCGCCAGCTCAAACGATGTGGCGTAGTTATAGCCGCGCCCAATGATCACGCACTGCTCCATATAACGGTATCGTTCGGCGCGCGCCGTCAAGGAAGTGGTCATGTTCAAGGTGCGCGCAACAATGTCGGGCAGGCGTTGTACATCAGTTTGTAACGACTGCTGCTTGCTCATGCATGATGCCAGCAGTGCCATCGCCGCAAGCTGCGCCGTGTACGTTTTGGTGGCAGCAACACTTTGCTCGGTGCCGGCGTGTAGCTCGATTACGTGATCTGCTACAGCTGCGAGTGGTGAGCTACCGTCATTGGTAATCGCAAGCGTTGTCCGGCCTTGACGCTTGCCTTCTTCTAACACTGCCACAATGTCTGGAGATTGGCCCGATTGGGAAATACCGACAACGAGCGAGCCGTTCATGCGCGGCGGAGCATCATACAATGTGTAGAGGGATGGAGTGGCCAGCGCGACGGGACATTGCGCCAGCGCAGCCCATGCGTATTTTGCGTATGTCGCCGCGTGGTCGGATGTGCCACGTGCTGCGATTAGCGCATAATCAAACGATGGCAGCTGAGAGACGATTTGTTGTACGTGTGCTGTTTCACGTTCGAGGAGGCGCGCAATGACCTCGGGTTGACTGCCAATTTCCTGCTCAAGAAATGTTGTCATAGACCTTTATCTCATTTGATACAGATCAAGGTGAAAGGAGCAAGCTAAGCTTGCTCCTTTCAATTATCCATACATTAACGCTGACCGTTCGGGTCAACATGCGACTCTTGCGGATCGAAGCCAGTGGTTGGCTTGACCGGACGTTTGCCCTCATAACCCTTAGCAAACGGGGTAAGGTCCACCATCGCGACATTACCGGCCTCGACAGTAAACACGTTGACTCGCTTGCCCGTAGTGCGGTCACCATCGACCATGACTTTGTAGCGCCCTGGAGCCAGGTCTACAAATCCAAACCAGCC
>JASKZZ010000532.1 GCA_030147335.1 Herpetosiphonaceae bacterium
GCCGTGCGTATGTTGTATGGTTGAAACAAAGGTTTATGCTGCAACAAAATATCGTTGCTTCATCTGCGATAACCTTACGTAGCGTAACCAAGCGCTATGGGCAACGGTTTGCAGTTAACGATCTCAACCTTGAGGTCCAGCATGGCGAAGTGCTTGGCTTTCTTGGTCCCAATGGTGCGGGTAAAACGACCACAATCCGTTTGCTGACAGGCTTTTTGCGTCCGACAAGCGGCAGTATTCGGCTCCTGGGCTGCGATATGGCAACGATGGCAGAGTCATTGCGAGCACGGCAGAAGCTGGGATTTGTACCCGATGTAGCTGGACTTGATCCTGCAGCAACCGGAGTCCAACTTCTTGACGAGCTAGCACGGCTGCAAGGTCGTCCTCCGGTTGATCGTACCGATCTATGTGCGGCCCTCGACCTGGACCCCCATGACCTTGATCGCCCAATCGGCGCGTTATCACGTGGCACGCGTCAAAAGATCAACATCGTACAAGGTTTGCAGCACAGACCGGAGTTACTGGTGTTGGACGAGCCAACCGAAGCGCTCGATCCGTTGGGCAAGCACGCGCTGTTCCAACTCCTTCAAGCGGCTCGACAGCGTGGCACCACAATATTCTTTTCGTCGCATGTGTTGAGCGAGGTTGAAGAGCTGTGTGATCGGGTTGCGCTGATTCGTGGTGGTCAACTCATTGCAGTTGACCGGATTGAAGCGCTCCGTCGTCAGCTCCAGCGCAAGGTTAGCCTGCTGCTGTATGGCTCAAAGGCGGACATTGAATTAAAGCTGGCATCATTGCCGACCGTGAGTGAGCTGCACTTTAGCGAGGGACGATGGCACTTCAATGTTGGTGAGCTGCCAGCGCTCATTAGCTTGCTGGCGACACTTCCGGTCCAAGACCTCGCCATCGAGCCGCCTTCGCTTGCCGACGTATTTTTACGATTGTATCGTTCCGAAGCAACCCATGAGTAATCTTCTGACACAGATGCTGCACATCACCACGGCAACATTTCGTCGCAGGCGCGGCACCTTGCTGGCCTTCGTACTTGGTGTAGCTGTGTTTCACTATATTGTTGCCGCTAGCTATCCTGCTATTGGAGGCGGAGCGGCTGTGGAAAGCGTTGTGCGAACGTTCCCGCCGAGACTGCGGCGACTGCTCAAAATCGCGCCTAATTTGCAGGCCGGATTTGGACTACGTGATTATCTTGCGCTTGGATTTTTCCATCCCGTCTTTCTCGGCCTTGGCTCAGCATTTGTTGTTGGCCGCGCTACCGATGCGCTAGCAGGTGAGGTTGAGCGTGGCTCGATCTATTTGTTGCTCAGTCGTCCACTTCCACGTTGGGCATTGGTTGTTGGCAAAGCGGTCGACATGATTATTGGCGCTGGAGTCATTGCAATCGCCGGTTGGCTTGGGATGGCGCTGGCTGTATGGACGACAACACTTCCTGAAACTGTGCCGCTTGGTCGCTATGCAGTCGTGGCTGGTGTCGCGTGGGCACTATTCGCTGCGCTAGGGTCGGGCGCGTTGATTGTGTCGAGCTGGGGGAACAGAACAGGACGTGTGGTTGGTATCGGGACTGCCTGGACGCTGATTTCATTTGTGCTGGACGTATTACCGTTTGTAGCCGATTCGCCGCTAGCCTGGCTCAATCCATGGCATCACTACGACCCGCAAGCAGTTGTAGCGACGGGCGCTGTTGGTATCGCAGGTTTGATCGTCTTAATCGGTTGGATCGTCATCGGAACAGCGCTGTCAGCAGCAATATTTGCCCATCGCGATCTGGCTTGAACTATTGCAGAATCAAAAGCGCAACCAGATATCTGGTTGCGCTTTCGTTTGGCGGGCCCGAGGGGATTCGAACCCCCGATCTCTGCCGTGACAGGGCAGCATGTTAGGCCGCTACACCACGAGCCCGTAAGTTGATGGGCGGATTATAGCAGCCACCAAAGCAGTTGTCAAATCATTTTTGAACAAAGGATTGTCCTGATTCCAAACCCATCTCCGAGTTGCCGGATTAGCCATTTTATAGGCCGTGGCCCAAAATATGATGCGACAAGAGCATTCGTTTATTCCTATCTAAAGGATGAAACACAGCATGAGCTACCGTGGCGCTATCTTCGACGTTGACGGCGTGCTGGTCGACTCGCCACACGAGCAGTCCTGGCGCGAAACGCTGCAACATTTGATGGAACATCAGTGGCGTGATATTCAGCCGCAAACGAGCTACAGCCCTGAACGTTACACAACTGCTGTATACCAAGAGTTTGTCGCCGGCAAGCCCCGTATGAGCGGCGCGCGCGCCGCTCTCGAATATTTCGGCATTCCCGAAGCCGAACGACGAGCAGTTGAATACGCCGAACAAAAACAAGCGCAGGTTGTCAAACTGATCGAGCAAGGTCAGTTCTTCGCGTTTCCCGACGCGCTGCGCTTTATTTTGGCGCTAAAGGGCTTAGGTCTCCGCGTTGCCGCAGCTTCGTCATCGAAAAACGCTCCACTGTTTCTACGACAAATCCGGCTGGACACTTTTGCAACAGAACAT
>JASKZZ010000543.1 GCA_030147335.1 Herpetosiphonaceae bacterium
GTTCCACACGCGCTTATTACCACGCTGACCAGGATAAGCAGGAGTGTGCGATAGCATCGGGAATCGACATTATGCATAGTTTTTCTCGCTCAAGGAAAACAGGTAGGCGTCAATGAACACCATCGCGTTTGATAATTGAAACGCAGTGCATAAACTAGCGGTGGGTATTCAGCTGCAGCAAAACCGTACTCTTTGAATAGTGAGGCAAAGTTGTTACTCCACCCTTTGTAACAAATGTACTTTTCCTGCTGTGTTTGCACAATGAACGAAAGGCTGTAAAACGGACACAATCTCCTGAAACGATGTTTATCACAGGGATGAGGCGTGTTAGGAAGCAATCAGTTCTTGTAGACAGATGAAAGATGGGCATGGGGGTCACTGGGATGGGGCAGTTGCCGAAGCGCGAGGTGTCACAATCACACGATCATGTAAAGTGCCGACGATCAGCGGCTTAATATGCAAATTGTTTTTTGCAGTTGTTATGCCTGTGCAGCGCTAAAACGCCGTCTAACCCATTCAACTGCGATGCTGCCTGCTTTGCCCACAACCTTGCCAACAGCAGGTGTTGCAAATAAACTAGCTAGTAATTCAGCCATTTCAGGGACATTGTTGAGCAACCAATCACCAACCTGGGTCATCGTACTTGCGCTTGGCACTTCGTCATCACCAATTTTGGTCAGTTCGCCTTTGAGCAGCTGTAGTTGAAACTCTGCCATCGCAGCAGTTTGAGGATTGCTGGATGTTTTGGACTGTTGGAGCGCGGCAATAACCTGGGCAAATTGTTGCTCGATGATAATTTTGTCGTCAGGTTGTATCGGTCCTAACGCCGTCATGATGGTTTGTGTAATCCCTTTGCCAACTGCGACGCCGCTTGCGCCTGCTCCAATCTGCGCGATAATCACATCACCACCCGCTTGCGGCGGTAAAAATTCCCACCACGGTTGCTTCTCGTTCATCGGTTGTTCTCCATGCTCAAGCTGCCATAATCTGCTGTCGGAGGAACGCATAAAGAGTACAGGTAGTGCCCATTCAAGCAGTTCTCCCGTGACATACACTGCTTTACGCGCCTCGCCTAGTGCCGCATCAACGGCGAACCCGTCGGCCAGGCTGTTGTAGAATGTGTGGCTGAACTCAACCGCTGCAGCATCCGAGATAGCGCTACGAACTGCAAGTACAGCGGGAACACCTTGCTGGATACTTTGCTGCCCAACACCGGCAAATGGATTGCCCTCGTTCGCATCTGCGGTTGAACATGCATTGAGCACCAGTAGACGTAGAGATGGATGGTCGCGAAGCAACGTGCCCAGTGTCAAGCCATTGACCGCAACACCTTGTTCACGGGCGCTGCCAAGGATGAGGGTGCCTTGCCGCCCTCCGCTGCCGCCTTCGCCATGCCCGATAAAGTGTAGAACATGGTACCTTTGCTTACGCAGCCGTTCTTGAAGTGCTCCTAATGTTGTTAATTGCAGCCGCTCAATCATTACAAGCCGACGTTCCGCTAGATCGGCTAGCGCTAGCTGCAACTGTGACCATTCCCGCTCAACGTCAAGCGGCGGGTAATCGTATGGATTGGCTATCAACACCAGAATACGCAGCGGTAGCGTTGTCAATAACGGCACAATGGGTTCTGGCTGCTCCATGTACCGCATGATTGGCGTGGCCGTCGAGAGAGCAAGAAAGCGATGGCGCGACGAGTCGTACAAGAGTTCCCAGGGCAATGCCACGAGCGCGGCATGATCAAGGCGGAGGCGGATGCGCAGCCCTATCCCTTGCCGCTCCGCCTCATCCTCACTGCGCCGCAAGCATGTGCCGATCTCCCCATTGAACACGGCGTCGAACAATGCAGCGCCGATCTCCATTGCCTGCTGAACATTATTTGGCGTACTGGTAGCCGGCATAAGTGCAAAGGTTGCGCGTGCTTGTCCAGCCGGTGAGTCCAAGACACGGGCATGGCCCACGTCGGCGTCCAACTCAATCAGCAGATCAAAGTTGAGGTACTGCTGCTGCGCCATTATCGCTCCCGTTGCACGACAACGCCATGCTTAGCGCTGCGCAATCTCGAACGTAAAGAACCAGAAAACATCGTCCTTGCCGTCTCGGCGAATAATTGCCGTCACCTCATATAAGCCGGGCTCGATAGTGTTTTGGTTGTCTGGCCACTTGTTGTTATGCTCAGCAAAGACCCATTCATTGCAAACAGTGTTACGACCGTCGTCACCAAAAGGACAGTACGCTGGATTCTCTTCAGTGCGCTCATGCACTTTGATATCTAAGTCGTCGTCGAGTGGATCAATTGTGATCCGGACTTCCTTGATACCATCGCCATCGTTGTTCCCTTTCTCGGGATCCCACACATTGATTTCAAAGTATATCTTGTCGGAGTAGGTGGCTGTAGGCCGGTCGCCACTTTTCCCGGCAAAGTTGGCATCGGGGATGTAAATACCGCCGCCAAGTCCATGACTGGGATCGCCGCCGGCAGGATAGCTTTTACCGGGATCACGGCGTTTCGGTGCCGCAGAAGGCGAAGGCGAAGGTGAAGGGCGGGGCGATGGCGACGGAGCAGGATTGGGGGTGGCCACTTGTAGCTCGTTGCCTAACCGTCCCAGCAGTACCTTGAACGTATTTGGATTGTTGGGGTGCCATTCCAGGCGGGCGCGTTCAAACCATTGGGTCAGGACGCGATCACCTGAACTGTTCGTTTCCATAAACGCTCCGGTAATGGGGAACCCAAACAGCGCAAGGCTACGCCCATAGCGACTTAAGCGCGCGTCGGCTAGACCATTGGCCTGCCAGTAGCTTTTAAAGCCTAGATCGGCGGCCTGATCACAAACATTGTGGCCTGTTTGGGCGAACCATAAGCAGTTGCTTTTCGCACCGCCTTCGCGTGGCAACGTTTCCCAGTTGATTCCTTGCCGGCGCAGTTTATCGTCGCCCAGCCGACCAAGCAGCACATCATAGGGTGGCTCGATATCAGAATGCAACTCAAAGCGATTGCGCTCGAACCATTGTGTGAGATAGGTTCTGCCCGTATCTCGATTGCGTTCGTTACGAGCAGCGGTGATCGGATAGCCAAAGACGGCAAGTCCACCGTTCTGCTCCCAATATTGACGAAAACGACCGCTGATACAATGTTGAATGCCGGGAACGTCGAAGCAGCGCGGAGTTTCTTGCGCGTGCAACACCGTTGTAGCGGATGATCCGACAAGCAGACCGACTACTACCAGCAAACGCAGCAAAACTTTCATATAGCTTCTCCTTGCACATGGGGTCAATGCAAGTGATAAACAGCTCGGCTATTGCGGAGCTGTCAAACGGTTTAGCTCAGCTTCAACAGTGGCGTCGTATTCCTCGCAAAGTGGGATAAGATTTTGCGTTATAAATAGATCGGTGGTTACCTGTTGCTGCGAATCGACGCCCTGTGCTATGCAGCGAGCAAAAATGTTTCGAGCTTTGGTATACGCATCTTTGCTTTGTTCCCATTCCTGTTGATCTCGCTTAACATCACCGATCAGCCGATGCGCGTTGCCTAGCTCAATATACGCTTGCGTTAGAAGCCGATGTTCTTGAGATTCGAGCAAGAAACCCAACGTTGGTCCAACTAAACCGATCCCTTTGTCAAGATTTTCGAGCGCGACCGAATCTTCACTGTTGGTATAGTAAATGCGACCAAGTAAAATATATGCCGCGCCGAGCTGCATGGGAGCGACACCCTTGGCCCAGGGTTCGTCTGGGAATTGTTCGGCAAGCGCAAGTGCCTCACGATAAGCCGCAACTGCATTCTGGGCGTGCGCTAAGCTGTCGCTGTATGATGTTGGCGTTTCGGCGCATGGCGTAGCAAGGAGTAAGCATTGCGCCCGGACGTACTCAACGCTGCCGACTACGATTTTAGCTCGGAGATATTGAGGATTGCTGGCAAGCGCTCGTTTCAGCGCTGACTCGGCCTGCTGCGTGTACTGGTTGAACTCGGCCTCATCTGTCGAGTCGACGGCAAGAAATAACGCGGATTCACCCTGGAAGTGGTACAAGATTTCCTTGCCTTCGTTGCGTTCCTTCCAGATCGTCTTAAGTTGCGTCTGTGCTTGTTCCAGCACGGCCAGCGCCTCAGCGGGATAGCCGCTTCCAGCATAGCTCAACCCATTGACGATCCAGAACAAGGCACTCGTGCGAACCGTTAGGGCGGTTGCCTGCGCCCGGATGTTGGCGGGATTTACCGGCACGTCCGCGCCTAGTTGATAATGTCCTGCTAGTGTGTTGGAGCCACCACCAGTGCTGAGCTGCGGCGAAACGTAAAAGCGCAGCTCAATCGTGTTTTGACGTGTGAGCGTGCTATAGATCAAAACATCGGCGCCAATACGATCTGCAATTATGGCTGCTGTGGCTTCACGCTCCTCAACTGTTGAACCGTCAACGTAGCCGATTGAAGTGCCTTTTTCACGCCAGGGTAAGCTGTCATGCCAAATCTTGATACTATTCGACGCGCCGACCGCGCTTGTTTCGTACTGCGCTTGTTGATTTTTAAGCACGTCAAACACCCACTGGCTAAGCTGCTCGCCCTCCTGTGATGGACGTACCGTTCCGTTGTCTTCTTCGGCAAAGCTAGCAACTGCTACATTAAACAATCCAGTCATCTTTGTTGGACCGCGTAGCATATACGCGCCGCTGGCAGTGCCGCCCAAGATTACTCCAAGCAGCAGCAGTACCGACCAGAATGGGATAATGATCGAGCCAATCTGGACAATATTTTTGCCGACCGCAACACCCTGCGCACCCTCGCCGACATTCGCAGCGATCACATCCGCACGATTGCTGCGGCCGAGAAGCCGATCAAGGGTATGCTTCAACCAACCAGTGGAACTGGTAGGCTGCGGAGGTGGAATTGGCTGTGCCATACGGTTCCTGCGAGATGTGGGCATGTGGTGAGCTTGCTTGATCCATCATATACCAAACCAGACTGTAGATCACGACGAGTTTGCAATCTTTGTTGAATGGCTTGTTCTACACGATGGTGCCGGAAGTCGATGGCA
>JASKZZ010000052.1 GCA_030147335.1 Herpetosiphonaceae bacterium
GCCTCCGAAGTAACGCGTGTGGCCCGTGAAGTCGGTACTGAAGGCAAGCTCGGTGGCCAGGCCGATGTGCGCGGCGTGTCCGGCACCTGGAAGGACCTGACCGACAATGTAAACTACATGGCCGGCAACCTGACCAGTCAAGTGCGTAACATCGCAGAAGTGACAACAGCAGTCGCGAGTGGCGACCTGAGCCGCAAGATTACGGCGGAAGCGCGCGGCGAGATTTTGGAGCTGAAAAACACGATCAATATCATGGTCGATCAGCTGTCGTCGTTCGCCTCGGAAGTGACGCGCGTGGCCCGCGAAGTCGGCACCGAAGGCAAGCTCGGCGGCCAGGCCGATGTGCGCGGTGTGGCTGGCACCTGGAAGGACCTGACCGATAGCGTCAACTACATGGCCGGTAACCTGACCGGACAGGTGCGCAATATTGCCGACGTTACCAAAGCAGTGGCAGGTGGCGACCTGAGCCGCAAGATTACCGTCGACGTGCGCGGCGAAATGCTTGAGCTGAAAAACACGATCAATACCATGGTCGATCAGCTCAACTCATTCGCCTCGGAAGTGACGCGCGTGGCCCGTGAAGTCGGTACCGAAGGTAAGCTCGGCGGCCAGGCGATTGTGCCCGGCGTGGGCGGCACCTGGAAAGACCTCACCGACAACGTGAACTACATGGCCAGCAACTTGACAGGACAGGTGCGTGGTATCGCACGGGTCGTGACGGCGGTTGCGAACGGTGATCTCAAGCGTAAGCTGCAACTTGAGGCCAAGGGTGAGATTGCAACGCTGGCCGATACGATCAACGAAATGATCGATACGCTAGCGACCTTCGCAGATCAGGTAACAACCGTTGCGCGTGAGGTAGGCATCGAAGGCAAGCTTGGCGGGCAGGCACGTGTGCCGGGAGCTTCGGGCACGTGGCGCGATTTGACCGACAACGTCAACCAGCTCGCAGCCAACCTTACCACACAGATCCGCACCATTGCTGAGATTGCGACGGCGGTAACAAAGGGCGATCTCACGCGCACGATTGCGGTCGAGGCACAGGGCGAAGTTGCCGAACTTAAAGACAACATCAACCAGATGATCGCTAATCTGCGCGAAACAACGCAGAAGAACCAGGAGCAGGACTGGCTCAAGACCAATCTGGCACGCTTTACCCGAATGCTACAAGGCCAGCGTGATCTCCAAACGGTATCGAAGCAAATTCTGTCCGAGCTTGCACCGCTCGTATTTGCCCAGCATGGCGTGTTCTATGTCATGGATAATATCGGCGAACAGCAAGTCCTACGGCTCCTTAGCACCTATGCCTACCGCGAGCGTAAACACCTGGCCAATCAGTTCCAAATCGGCGAAGGGTTGGTCGGACAAGCGGCGCTGGAAAAAGATCGTATCTTGTTGACTGAGGTGCCGAACGACTACATCAAGATTAGCTCGGGCCTTGGCGAAGCAACGCCGCTCAACGTCATTGTGCTGCCGGTGTTGTTTGAGGGCGGCGTCAAAGCAGTGATCGAGCTGGCATCGTTCCATCGGTTCAGCGAAACGCACCTGGCATTCCTTGATCAGCTGACTGAAAGCATTGCGATTGTGCTTAATACAATCGAGGCAGGCATGCGCCAGGAAGAACTGCTCAAGCAGTCACAATCGCTGGCGGAGGAGCTGCAAGGTCAGCAGAGCGAGCTAACCGAAACCAACCAGCGGCTTGAACAGCAAGCGCGCTCGCTTCAAGCGTCCGAAGAGTTGTTGAAACAACAGCGCGAGCAGCTTCAGCAGACCAACGAGGAGCTGGAAGAAAAGGCCGAGCTACTAGCGGCGCAGAACACCGAGGTCGAGCGCAAAAACCGCGAGATCGACTCAGCTCGACGTGCGCTGGAAGAAAAAGCCGAACAGCTGTCACTGTCATCCAAATACAAGTCGGAGTTCCTGGCGAACATGTCACACGAGCTGCGCACGCCGCTCAACAGTCTGCTGATCTTGTCGAAGCTGCTGGCCGATAACAGCGAAGGCAATTTGAGCAACAAGCAGGTCGAGTTCGCCAGCACAATCTACGGTGCGGGATCAGACCTGCTGTCACTCATCAACGATATTCTCGACCTTGCGAAGATTGAGTCGGGCACGATGGGCATTGACATCGGACTGGTGCAATTCAGCGAGATCCGCGAGGAAGTTGATCGGACCTTCCGTCAGGTAGCCAACGATAAAGAACTTGACTTCATCATTGATCTAGCAGCCGATTTGCCGCGTAGCATGCACACTGATGGCAAGCGGCTGAGGCAAGTCCTCAAAAACCTGCTGTCTAACGCCTTCAAGTTCACCGAGAACGGTAACATCACGGTTCGGATTGCGCCGGTCACCCGAGGTTGGAGCAACGACATCGAGACCCTCAACCGTGCGCCATCGGTAATTGCGTTTGCCGTCACCGACACCGGTATCGGCATCTCACCCGACAAGCAAAAGATTATCTTCGAGGCCTTCCAGCAGGCCGACGGCACAACCAGCCGGAAGTACGGTGGAACGGGTCTTGGCTTGTCGATCAGCCGCGAGATTGCGAACCTGCTTGGCGGTGAGATACGTCTGACGAGCCAGCCGGGACGTGGCAGCACGTTTACCTTGTATCTGCCGCAAGTGTACCCGACAACGCCAACCGAGAACGACCAGCAGTCACCTATCACTATCTTCGGTAGTCCCTTCTTCAATGGTGATGGAGGCAATGGCAGTGGCAACGGAGGTAGTGCGTACAGCACACAGTATGTACCCGCTGCGGTTCAGGTAGATATTGATCCGGCGTTGTTGCACGGTGAAGTTGCCGACGACCGCGAAACCATTCAGCCGGGTGACCGTATCCTGCTGGTGATCGAGGACGATGTGCCGTTCGCGCGAATTTTGCTGGATCTTGCGCGTGAAAAGGGGTTCAAAGGAATTGTGGCGCTGCGCGGCGACGCCGGTCTTGCGCTTGCACGGCAGTATAAGCCGGACGCCATTACCCTGGATCTCCAACTCCCAATCGTTGATGGTTGGAGCGTACTTGATCGGCTCAAGCACGATCCCGCGACCCGCCATATTCCGGTCCATATTATTTCCGTCATGGAAGGTCGGCAGCGGGGGCTGAATCAAGGGGCGATCGCGTATCTCCAGAAGCCGGTTACGAAAGAAGCGCTGGACGACTCACTGGCGAACATCAAGTCGTTTGTTGAGCGCGGCGTGAAAAACCTGCTGGTGGTAGAGGACGATGAAGCGCAGCGCATGAGCATTATCGAGCTAATCGGCGAAGGTGATGTGCATACCACAGCGGTTGGAACGGGCGCGGATGCGATTGCGGCGCTCAAAGAAGGCCAATTCGACTGCATGGTGCTTGATCTTGGACTACCCGATATGACCGGGTTTGAGATGATTGAGCGCTTGCGGCAGGAAGGCCTGTTAGATGGGCTTCCGGTCATTATCTACACCGCCAAAGACCTATCGAAGCAGGAGGAGACTGAGCTTAAGCGCGTGGCGGAGACGATCATCGTCAAAGATGTGAACTCAATGGAGCGCTTGCTGGACGAGACCGCGCTGTTCTTGCATCGGGTTGAGGCAAATCTACCACAGTCCAAGCAGCGACTGCTTGAGCAGGTACATCAAACCGATCCGGTTCTTGCAGGCAAAAAGGTATTAATCATCGACGACGATGTACGTAATATCTTTGCGCTCACGAGTGTTCTTGAGCGACAGCGTATGGACGTGGTATATGCCGAAAATGGACGTGACGGCATCAATGTACTGGAACAAACGCCCGATATCGATATTGTGCTGCTTGACATCATGATGCCGGAGATGGATGGCTATGAGACAGCGCAGGCGATTCGCCAAAAGCCGCACCATAAATCGTTGCCGATTATTGCGCTTACCGCGAAGGCGATGAAGGGCGACCGCGAAAAGTGCATTGAGGCGGGTGCTTCCGACTATATCACCAAGCCGGTTGATACCGAACAGTTGCTTTCGTTGCTGCGTGTGTGGCTGTACAAGTAGGACGGCTCGGTATATAGCTTGCTATTGTCACCGTAAAGATGCGACGACAAGCCCCGTATGTTGACCGAAAATACACGAAGCGACGCCAAGCACTCACTCCTTCGCGCCTCTTCGTGTATTTTCGTGGATAGGACAACTTCAGGCGATGAGTGAGCTAGAAGACATTGAGGTTCAATTGCTGCTGGAGGGCGTGGCGCGCTACTACGGCTACGATTTTCGTAACTATGCGCTCGCCTCGCTTAAGCGCCGTATCTGGAACATGCTGAGAACAGAAGAGATCAAAACCGTGTCGGCGCTGCAAGAACGGGTATTGCACGATCCTAGCTGTCTTGAGCGGTTTTTACTTGCAATGACCGTTAATGTGACCGCAATGTTTCGTGATCCGAGCTTTTACCTGGCGTTCAGCACCAAGGTTGTGCCAATGCTACGTACCTATCCATTTATTCGCATTTGGCATGCTGGCTGCTCAACAGGTGAAGAAGTGTATTCGATGGCGATTTTGCTGCACGAGGCCGGCTTGTATAACCGTTGTCGCATTTATGCCACAGATATGAATGCAGCCGTGTTAAGCAAAGCCAAGGACGGCATTTACCCGCTGGCGAAAATGCAAGAATATACCAACAATTATTTGCGAGCAGGTGGTGTTCAATCATTTTCGCAATACTATACGGCGGCATATGAACACGCAATTATTCGTCCCTGGCTTCGCGAAAATATTACGTTTTCTCAGCATAACCTGGCCACCGATGGTTCATTTAACGAGTTCAACGTGGTGTTGTGCCGCAACGTGATGATCTACTTTAATAAAACATTGCAGGAGCATGTTCACCATCTGTTGTACGATAGTCTAAGTATGTTTGGCATCATTGGACTTGGTCAAGCCGAGTCGCTCAAATTCACGCCGCATGAACACCAGTACACTGAGTTAGTGCAGGGCGAACGCTTGTATCGTCGGATCGCCTAGTAATAGATGGAGTTGCCATGATGCAACATACAGTGTTGTGCTTATCCATTGGTTGTCGATACAGAGGATTCTATGCCCTATAGTCTTGTGGTAGTCGGAGCATCGCTTGGTGGCACACACGCCATTACCGCGCTGCTCAACAGTCTGCCGCAAGACTTTCCGCTGCCGCTAGCGATTGTCCAACATCGAGGTAAAGACTCAGACGGCACATTGCAGGCAGTGTTCCAGCGTGCGAGCACGCTGCCAGTGATCGAGGTTGAAGATAAGCAGCCGATAACAGCCGGTGCGGCATATCTTGCTCCGGCAGACTACCATCTGTTGGTGGAGTGCGACACATTCGCACTTTCAACCGATGAGCCGGTACTCTACGCCCGCCCATCAATTGACGTACTGTTTGAATCGGCAGCCGATGCGTATGGCGCGGGAGTTATTGGTATTATTCTAACGGGGGCGAGTGCTGACGGGGCGCGTGGCTTAGCGGCTATAAAATCCCAACAGGGCATTGCGGTCGTACAGGAGCCTGCAACAGCAGAGTGTAGTGTCATGCCTGCCGCAGCGCTTGGTGCTGTAGGCGCTGATTTTGTTGTACCATTGATTGAAATCGCGCCGTTACTGATTAAGCTTAGTCATGTTCTCCAAAGGTAGGTTCATGCAAATAGAACATCCGGTACATATCCTGATGGTGGATGACCGGCCGGAAAACTTGTTGGCGCTTGAGTCGATCTTGAGCGGTTTAGGGCATACGCTCGTAATGGCTCATTCAGGTGAGGAGGCGCTAAAGCGACTGCTCAAACAAGATTTTGCCGTCATTTTGCTTGATGTGCAGATGCCGGGGCTGGATGGCTTTGAAACAGCAGAGCTTATTCGAGGCCGTCCGCGCTCACAGCACACGCCGATTATCTTTCTCACGGCGCTTGATCGCAGCGACGCGCGTGTATTCAAGGGTTACTCCGTTGGCGCCGTTGATTTCCTGTTTAAGCCATTTATGCCCGAAGTATTGCGTTCCAAGGTCGCGGTTTTTGTTGATCTGTTCCGCAAAACCGAGCAGATTCAGCATCATGCAGCGCAGCTAGAACAGCGTGTACGCGAACGCACTGCGGACCTGACGGTGGTCAACGAGGCGCTTATGGGAGAGATTAGTGAGCGTAAGCGCGCCGAGGCTGCCTTGCGCTACCAACTGGACCTCAACAGCACCATCACGGATAACACCGCTGAAGCACTGTTTATGATCGATGCCGAAGGTCGTGTCACATTTATGAATCCGGCGGCAGAAACTCTGTTTGGCTGGCGCGAAGATGAGCTATTGGGCCAAATCCTGCACGACCACATCCATTACCGCCGCCCTGATGGATCGTCGTATCCAATGGAGGAGTGCCCATTAGCCGTCACAATTAGTGATGGCGAATCTGTGCGTAATCATGAAGATGTATTTCTGCACAAAGACGGTCGCTTTATTCCGGTATATTGTTCAAATGTCCCGATTTTCGTTGATGGCAACATAACTGGCGCGGTACTTGCCGTTAGCGATTATACTGAGCGGAAGCGTGCTGAAGAAGAGCGCGAACGGCTGTATCGAGCCGCACAGGAGGCAATTCTTGCTCGTGATGAATTCCTTTCAATCGCCTCACATGAACTAAAAACGCCGCTCACTGCGCTTCAGCTTCAGCTACAAATGCTTCTGCGCACTGCTCAAAAGAGTGGATTAGCCAAGCTTTCTCCGGAGCGATTACTAACCAAGCTGCAGATGGCCGATCAGCAAACCGAGCGTTTGGCCGGCCTCATCAACGACCTGCTTGATGTCGCGCGTATTCGCACGGGACGAATCGAAGTACGCTTGGAAGAAGTCGATCTCACACAGATTGTTCAAGATGTTGTTGCACGTTTTGAGGAGCAAATTACGCAGTCCGGATGCACTGTTAAGCTTGATACCGAACGTCCTGTTGTTGCCTGTTGGGATCGAGCGCGTCTTGAGCAAGTTGTTATTAATTTGTTGTCGAACGCCATTAAGTACGGCCCAGGTAAACCAATTGCAATTACCGTTCGCAGCGAAGAATCAACTGCGGAGCTGGTTGTGAGTGATCAAGGCATTGGAATCGAGCCTGAGCATCTGGAACGGATTTTTGTACGTTTCGAACGAGCCGTGTCGGCAAGCCATTATGGTGGGCTTGGCCTGGGGCTATATATTGTACGACAAATCGTGGAAGCACTCGGCGGCTCAATTCGTGTCAGCAGTGAATTCGGAGCAGGCTCGACGTTTACGGTCACGCTCCCACGCACAGCGACTCAACCGATGCTTGTCAGCAATGAGCATCAAAGCAGCCAGTAATGAAGCATTACGTTGTCCCACGTATGGAGCATGTGCCCATATTCCACTGCGAGTAGCTCGAAAATGGCAGGGTGGAATACAGCACAGTTACAGCCTAGCTATCTCGTCGTCACCATATTCGCGCATGTCGAACAGTACGTCGTGCGCGAATAGCAGCTAAACCGGCAAACAGTCCGTTAGCTCGTGCAGCCTGGCTTTACTGTTCTATTGTGGCTCGTGCTTCGTATTGAAGTCTTGTATATCTAATAAACTGGCAGCAATAATTGTAATGTCATCGGCCGGCGCGGTTGCTTGTGAGTGCTGCTTCACTGCGGCTAGGACATCGGCAACAATTTGAGACGGTCCGCCAACTGCGGCCAGTGCTATTGTTTCTTCAAAGCTCTTGAAGCCCCACATCGCGTTCGAGCTATCGCGTGCCTCAACGATTCCATCGCTGATAAACACAACTGTTTGACCAAGTTCTAGGTCGGTTGCTGTTTCAACAAAATTGACGTGCTCAAGCACACCCAGCGGCGGCCCAAAGGCCGGCAAGTAATCTCCAGTATTTGCACCAACGATGTAAGGTGTAATCATGCCGGCATTTGCAACACATACGCGGCTGTGGTGCGGATCAAATTCAGCTGCCAGCAGGGCAACGCACATATGATTGGCGCTGAAACGCGGGTATAGCTCTGCATTGAGTCGAATGAGCAGATCAGCAGGACCGCTCGCCTCACGCGCATGAACTTCTACCAAACTGGTGGTCAGCGCCATAACCAATGCTGCGGCAACGCCTTTGCCCGAAGCGTCGCCAATGATTAGGCGCATGCGTCCATCCGGCAGGGGCACATAGGTATAAAAGTCTCCACCTATTTCTGCCGCCGGTTCGCTCGACGCCTCGGCCTTCACCAATACATTCGGCGGCAACCCAGGCGGTATAAGGTCTTGCTGCACCTGACGCGCCAGATCAAGACCTTCCCGGAGTCGCCGATTGCTTGCCTCAATTGCTTGCTGTGACTCGGCTAGTCGTGCGTTGCGAAGCTCGATTGCCCGCTGCGACTCAGCCAAACGCGCCGACATACGGTTGAATTCCTGGGCTAAGTCACCCAACTCATCCTCGCGGTCAACCACAATTGTGTCGCCAAGATGACCAGCGGCGACTGTTTGCACGCCATCACGCAGTTGCAGTATCGGCTTGGTCATTCTACGTGCGACAACCAGCCCCCACACCACAACACCACTTGCGGTAACCGAAAGCATCGCCGCCAGCAGCCACGTATTACGACGTTGATTATCAAACGCTACTTCGGTCGGCTGTTCAACCACAACGAACCATGAGCTAGGCTGTACCGACGCTCGTGCCGCGCTCACTAGCTTGCCGTCCGAGCCTTGAAGAATACCTCGTGTTGTTCGTGCGGATGCCCACTGCTGCAAAGCAAAGCGTACTGACGGCTGGCCAAGCAATACTTTGCCTTGATCGTTGATTAAAAATGCACTGCGAGCTGTTGATGTTGGAACCGCGTCAAGCCTCCGCTCCATGCGCTGCGTCGACACTTGGATCACAACAACGCCGCCAATGCGTTCGCGGCTGGTACGGGCCGGCACCGCCAATTGCAACACCCGTCGTCCGCGACTTGAATCAATAATGTCGCGCTGAGTCCAGCCTTGCAGCGAGGTCCTAAAAAAGCTGGAATTACTGCGGTTGGTCAGATCGTCGGCGCTATAGGAGCGTGTTGAGGAAAGATGAATAATTTCGTTACCGGCCCGGTCCAGAACACTTAAGTCGACAACATCGGGCGCGTGCCGCTGCAAGAAATCCGCAGCTTTGGCGCGTACCACCCACTCGGGGCTATCAACCGCGAGCTGCCGACCAAGCAGGGAAAGATCGTACTCGAACTGTAACAAGGTATCGCTTAGGTCGGATGCCAGTGAGCGCACAACCGAGAATTGGGTTTCTTCAACCATTCTCCGTTCAGACTGAATGCTGGTGTACAACAAAACCGCGCCTAGCGCAAGCAAAGGCACTAATGAAGCAAGGAGGTGGGAAAGCTGTAATCGGCCCCGGATGCTACGACGTGGCCATAGCTGAAGCTGTCGTACCCAATATTGCTGACGGGCAATAAATGGCGCGATTGTTGCACGAGCAGCTGACTTTTTCGACCGGAGAGCCATGCTTACTGTTCCATCTACCGTATGCCTCGTTTTGGCTCCCAATGCTATGTTCCGACCGGCGAGCAACAA
>JASKZZ010000291.1 GCA_030147335.1 Herpetosiphonaceae bacterium
TGAGGTCAAAAACTATGCGCTGCTTACCTATCAAGGTGAGCTGATTGTGCGTGGGGTCGCGCTACGCTCCAGCAAAGTCGAGCCATATGGCGAACGATTCTTGCACGAGGCGCTGCGGTGTGTGCTGGTAGGTGATGTCGAGGGTATCCGCACTGCTTTTTTGACGACGGTTAATGCGTTGCGCATACGCGCACTTACAGCATCGGACGTCGCAATGTCAGTTCGTCTTTCCAAAACACCCGACGCCTATCTTGCCTCCCGTGCCGCCCATCGTGAACAGCATTATGAAGCGCTTCTGGCGGCAAATCGAACACATTGGAGTATTGGCGAACGAGTACGTGTGTATCGTGCACAGGGCGGCGCATCGGTCTGGCTGCCGGAAGAAACCGAGGAAAGCGACTCAGGTGCTCAGGCGGCGACCTCCCGCGAAGCTGCACAAGTAATGGCAGCGCGACGTGACTACGACGTTGAACATTATTTACAGGTACTGGTCGGGTCTTACGCATCACGTCTACGCAAAGCATTCGCCGTCCACGACTGGGCACGACTTTTCAGGCTTGATACACAGCTTGGGCTATTTGACCAACCTATCGAACAGATCGAGCCGCTGTGGATTCGCTGCACTGAGGATTCAAACTAAGCTGATTGGTTCAAAGAAAAAAGCCCATCGGCAAAAACGAAGGAGCCGAGACGCCCCCGCAGCATCTCGACCCCTTCTTGCTCGATATTACGCATGGCAAACAATTTTGGATTTTTGGATCTGACCTTCCGCGCAACTGATTTTGCTATTTTTTCAATCGAGGATCAAGCGCGTCGCGGAGACCGTCGCCGAGCAAGTTGAAGGCAAGCACCGTAATGATGATCGCTAGCCCTGGAAACGCGGGATACCACCACTTGCCCTGCACCACATAATCTCGCGCGCCGGATAGCATCGTACCCCATTCAGGACGTGGCGGCTGAGCGCCAAGGCCAAGAAACCCGAGCGCGGCCACACTAATAATTGCTGTCGCCATGGTCAAGGTTGCCTGTACAAGTAGTGGCGCAAGACTGTTAGGCAAAATGTGCCGGAACAAAATACGGTTGGGCGTTACACCCGTTGCCCTCGCCGCTGTGACAAACTCTTGCCCGCGCAGCGCAATCACCGTCGCGCGAGTAATGCGTCCAAAAATCGGGATTTCAACGATTCCTACCGCAATCATCGCATTGAACAGCTGCTGGTCTAGTACACTACCAAAGCCAGGAATTGACGCAAGTTGATTAAAAACGCGCGTTGAAAGTGTGCCCGGCCCGCTAGCGGCAGTTGTGATGGCAATTGCAAGCAGGATGCTGGGAAAGGCCAGCATAATATCCATGATCCCGACGGCAACATTATCGACCCAGCCACCGATGTAACCCGCAACCATCCCAAGCAGCGTGCCAAAAAAGACTGCAAACGCAACCGAAAATATGCCTACCGTGAGCGAAATTGGCGCTCCATGCAGCACGCGCACAAACAGGTTACGACCAAGCTCATCCGTCCCAAAGGGTTGGGACCACGTATCAACCTTAAGCCGTGTTTTAGTCGCCTCATCCATCAACATTGTTGGCGGTTGAAGGCGCAGACGCAAGTTGCGATCACGCGCCGGATTATAGGGCAGGACGACCTGGATCAAGAGCGCCAGCAGAATCAGTAGGCCACTCAACACCAGGCCAACTCGTCCGGCACTGCTACCAACTAAACGTCGCCATGCATCGCTCCACAAGCTCCGTTGTCGACGCTCACTTTCAATCCGCCGAGGTGCTGTCTGAGTTGCTGTCGCCATAAAACCTCCTACGCCCTAGCGGTGCTGAATGCGCGGATCGAGAAACGCATACGACAAATCTACCAAAAGGTTAACCAGCACAAACACGAACGCAACAAAAATAATTCCACTTTGCACAATCGGATAATCTCGTCCCTGCACACCCGCATAAATCCAAGTACCAATTCCTGGCCACGAAAAAACTGTTTCGGTCAAAATAGCGCCACTAAGCAAAGCACCTAATTGAAGGCCAATAATTGTCACCACCGGCAACATCGCATTTCGTAGGGCATGGCGCGTAATCACCAGCCGATCACGCAGACCCTTGGCACGTGCCGTCCGTACATAATCCTGGCTAAGTACTTCCAACATCGTAGAGCGAGTCATCCGCGCAATGATTGCCATTGGCACGGTTGAAAGCGCAACTGCAGGCATAATTAGATGCTTAAGCGCATTCCAAGCAAGCTCTGGTCGGCCCAGCAGAAGCCCATCAAGCACATACAGACCGGTTATACCTTGAAAGTTCCGGCTAAACTGCGCATCGACACGCTGGCTGACCGGCAACCAGCCGAGGTTGACCGCAAACAGGTACTGCATCATCAGGCCCAGCCAAAAGATTGGGATCGAAACGCCAATAAGCGCAACAACCGTACTTCCTGCGTCGATTACTGAACCACGCCGAAGCGCAGCAATAATGCCAATGGAGATGCCAACAATCGTCGCAATCAGCAGCGCCGCCAACGTCAATTCAAGCGTCGCAGGAAAGCGCTGACCTAGTTCCGTGGCGACGTTTGTTCGACGCACAATTGATGTTCCAAGGTCACCCTGCAACAGCTGGCGCATAAAACCAAAATACTGCGTATCAAAAACATTTCTCTCGCCGGTGAAGTCAAAAAAAAGCTTTTTATCCAACCCAAGCTGGGCGCGAAGCTGGGTCAGCTGCTGCGGCGTTGCGCGTTCGCCCAGCATTGCAAGCGCGGGATCACCTGGGATCAAGCGCAGCACCGTAAAGATCAGAAACGAAATCCCAAACAGCACCGGAATCAAGGCAAGTAAGCGGCGAATGGCATAACGAAACATAGATAAACACCGGAGGGCTAAAGGACGAAAGGCGGCGCATAGCGCCGCATCTTTCGCCCTTCAACGCTCAACAACTACTTCTCGATCGACAAGCCCTTCCATGGCTCATGGCCGAATGGCGATGGTGTCCAGCCTTGCAGTGATTGCTTGGCGGCGTACACTGGTGGCGAATGCACGATCGGGATACGCGGCACATCCTGCGCAATCAACGTCTGCGCCTCCTGGAAGAGCCTCACCGCGTCTTCCTGGGATGGAGCGCTGCGCGCCTCATCCAGCAGCTCGATAATGCGCGGGTTGTCATAGCCCTGCTGCTGCTGACCCGTCGGACCGAAGAACGTGTACAAGAAGTTGTTGGGGTCATTGTAGTCGCCCGTCCAGCCAAGCATCCACATGCCCTGCTTCTTGGCGGCGTCAACATTGTCCAGATAAACACCCCAATCCTCGGTCTTCAACTCAACCTCGATGCCAACGTCGGCCAGCTGTGCGGCAAATGCTTCGGCAACGGGCTTCGGCGTCGAGTAATACGGGCGCGATACCGGCATGTACCAGAACTCAAGCGCCGTCTCGGTACCGTCCGAAAGCGTCATGGTATTGAAGCCATTCGGGAAGCCGGCCTCAGCCAGCAGCGCCTTGGCCTTTTCTGGATCGTACTCATAAACCGGAGCGTTCGGCGCGCGAAACTCTTGCATTGCTTCCGGCAGGAAGGTATTGGCTACCTCGCCAACACCACCGTAGAAAGCATCGAGAATTTCTTGCTTGTTGATGGCATGAGCGATTGCCTGACGCACCTTTGGATCATCCAGCGGCTTGGCGCTGAGATTCATTGCGATGTACGCAACGTTGAATGGATCGACCTCTGGCTCAGTCAGGTTTGCGTCGCTCTTGATTGTTTCGCGCACGTCCGGCGCGAGACCAATGGTGAAGTCGATTGCACCAGCCTGAAGTTCAGCAAAGCGCGCGGGAGCGTCGGCAATAAAGCGAATCACAGCGCCCGGCATCTTGGCCTTCTCGCCCCAGTAGTCTTCGTTGCGGGTTAGAATAATATTCTCGCCTGCATTCCACGATTCAAACACGAATGCGCCGGTACCAACCGCGCCACCTTCGGGCGTGCCGTAGTTCGCGCCTGCCTTGCGAACGGCTTCAGGGCTTGAAAGGCTGAAATACGTAGCCGAAAGCAGCTCCGGCAGCAGCGGGAACGGGCGGGTCATTTCGAACTTAACAGTGTAATCGTCAACCTTTTCGACACCACCGAGTGCCGAAGCAGGATCGCCAATATCGCCACCGAAAAGGTCGGCAATGATTGGATACACCTTGCCCTGGTCGCGGAAGCCAAACTCTGAGGCTGGATTACCCGCGCGCTCAAAGTTAAACACAACGGCATCGGCATTGAAATCGGTGCCATCATGGAACTTCACGCCCTGGCGCAGCTTAAAGGTCCACTCTGTTGCATCGTCATTCGACTCCCACGACTCGGCGAGCAGCGGCTCTAGTTCGCCGGTGGTGCCGCGAGCAACGAGTGTTTCCTCGATCTGCTCCGCAACGGTCAACGCCTGGCCTGAGGTTGTCTGGAGCGCGTCGATCGAATCGGGCTCGCCCGGATTGCCGTACACCAGGAACTGAGCCGTTTCGCCTGACCCACCGGCGGCGGAACCTGCGGCAGATGCGCTTGCTGCTGTGGTTGCTTCAACGCTCGCGGCCACAGATGGGGCTGCTGCTGATGCTTCTGTTGATGCCGACGCTTCGCTCGCAGCTGATCCAGCCACGCTCGGTTCAGTTGTGGTTGTAGTTGGGGCTGTACCACCGCAGGCTGCCAGGATCGGCAGGAGCAATGCGGCGAGCAAGACCCATGTTAATCGCAAACGTGCATGTTGAAATTTCACAAGACCTCCTCAAAAACCGGAACAAGACAATG
>JASKZZ010000087.1 GCA_030147335.1 Herpetosiphonaceae bacterium
GTGTTGCGTAGCGCTTGCCTTGCTGAATAATCGTAAACTTCTCGCCGTGGTACTCAGGCGTCACCGGCATCATCCGACGAAACAACTTAATAACCGGGTTCGTGTTAGGATCGATCTCTTCGTCATGATTTTGACGGGCCATTCGGATACCGCTGTACACCAGAAACGCGCCGAAGACATACACGATCCACTCAAACCGATTGATAAGCGCGACACCAGCGCCAATCATGATTGCGCGCATAATCAGTGCGCCAAGCACGCCCCAGAAAAGCACACGATGTTGGTAGAGAGCAGGAACTGAAAAATACGAGAAAATCAGAACGAAAACAAAGATATTGTCAACGCTGAGCGATTTTTCGATAAGATAGCCGGTAAGAAATTGAACGCCAGCAGTTTGTCCCAGAAGCGCCCAGATGACAGCGCCAAAGACTAGCGATAGCCCAATCCAAACAGCAGTCCAAATACCCGCTTCTTTAATCGAAATGACGTGCGCCTTACGGTTAAGCACGCCCAGATCGAGTGCGAGCATAATCAGCACAATAGCTCCGAAGCCGATCCATAGCTCAGTTTGTAATACATCCATACTGCCTAGTTCTCCTGTCGACCCTTAAAAAAGGCATTCTAGCACTAGGCCGGGGGGTGTAAAAAAGCAAGACCCCCACGGCGTTAACACGTCGTGATGGTCTTGCCAACAGTTCAATAACTGGTTACTGACCGAGCACGTTTAGTGCTGTATTGACGATCAGTAACACCGGCACAACTAGCCGGCAGGCTACTCCCCAACCCACTAAATATACCGCCGCACACTTCAATTGTCAAGTATCTATCAAAATGTTAGTTTATATACTACTACGAGTAGTATATCGTGTGGTATTCAAACCACTAGTTACTAATTGGTCTGGTTGGACCGTAATCTAAACAATGCTGTTGCAACACCTATGCCACCCGCAATCGCTCCTGCCAGCAAAGTTGTGCGCAATCCGGTCGTCAGCCCTTCGATGTAGTTACCGTCAAGCAGCTCAAGCACAGTACGATATGAGAGCACGCCCGGCACCAATGGAATAAATCCTGTTACTCGAAAGACCAGAGCTGGTGCTCTGTATCGACGGGCCGACAGCTCACCAATGACGCCGATGCCGAATCCACCGGCTAACGTCGCCAAATTGGGCGATATTCCAAGCGCCAGCAATGCCTCACGAATCAGCAGGCCAATGCCGCCGGTAATTGCACAAAGGAGCAGCAAACGGCGCGGCGCGTTAAACAAAACTGCAAACCCCAATGTTGCTACCATTGCCAGCAGCACGCTTCGGGCAAGCTCAAACGTCATGCTACACTCCCAGCCCGACTAGCCGCAGCACATCGAGTGCAATCGCGACGCCAACCGCGATTTCGGCAGCAACCAGCAGTGTTTGCGCGGCCCGTGTTATGCCGGAAACAAAATCGCTGCCCAGCAGATCCGAGAGCGCGTTGATCAACGGGACGCCGGGGACCAATGGCAATATTCCGGCAGGCACGCCAACATCAAGCTGCGCCGCTCCGATCATCCAGCCGATCAACACGGCTACAAGAGTCGCGCTAAAAGCAGCAGGCGCTACTTGCAGCAGTGGTCCCATGTTTCGGCGAGCCAACTCTTGTCGAACCAGTAGCGCAACCGCTCCCGCTACAAAAGCAATCACAAATTCTTGCCAGCCGCCGCCAAATAACTGCGAAAAGCAAGCACACGATAGCGCAACCGTGCCGACCGTCAGCCAGCGTCCATAGTGACGCGGTGAGTGCGCGATCCGCTCAAGCTCCGCCTCGACCGCACGATGATCCAATCCTTCGCTGGCAATCCGCCGCGACAGATGGTTAATCGCCTCGATGCGACTGAGATCAACGGCGCTGCTTATCACACGCCGAATATTGGTACGATGTTCGTGGCCGTTGGTTGTGCTGGCGATAATGCCGGTCGGCGTCACATACACTTCCATCCCGACCGCGCCCAGTGCTGTTCCCATACGGTAGATCGTTTCCTCAACCCGATGAGCGTCAGCCCCATGCATTAACAGCAATTGTCCGGCGCGCAGCACAACCGCCAGCACCGCTCGCAATTCGTCGAACGAAAGCTCGGCATGATCATCACTATATCGTGTATTCATACGAATATGAGTGTACGGAAAGCGTGGCGCGGCGTCAAAAGGATACCGCAAAGCTTATGCTACAATCGAGACATCTACAGGGCTGGTAGCAGGAGTGAGCTAATGGAGCTAACCGGAGCAGAGTCGTATATTGTCCCAGCGCTCAAGTTTATTATGCTGGGCGTTATGGTCGGCGGAGCCGTCGCCGTTTTTCGGGAAATGATCCCGATGGCGCGAGGTCAAGTCGTGCAGCCGTCCCCGCAAGTGGATGAGGAGCAGTAGATGCGCCGCGTGATCATGCAGATTTCGGATATTCATCTTGGCCCACACTTCAACGCCGAGCGCGGCGAACTGATCGTGCGCGAGGCACAGGAGATCAAGCCCGACCTGCTGGTGATTGCGGGCGATCTGGTGATGCGCGCGGATTTCACGGATCAATGGCTGGAAGCGCGTGCGTATATCGAGCAATTGCCCGACCCCAAGCTGATTGTGATGGGCAATCATGATGTGCCGCAGTTAAATCAGGTGGCGCGCTACCTGTGGCCGACCGCGCGTTACCGTAAATACATCACCCGTGATCTTAATCCGGTTTGGGAGAGCGAAGACACCGTGGTAGTTGGGCTCAACACATCTCGCTCATTCACGATCCAGGGCGGCAAGCTATCGTTACAGCAAATTGCGTGGATGGAACAAACATTGAGTCGCTATCCCGAAGGATATTGCAAAGTCGTCGTGATGCATCATCATGTGCTTGCGCCCCCTGGCGACCGCGCCAAAAAAGCCATCGTTAATGCCGATCAAGCTGTGGCTGCCATGGACCGCGCTGGAGCCGAGCTGGTAATGTGTGGCCATATCCATACATCCTTTATCGGCAACACGCTTGAAATTGCGGCGAATCTGCAAGCAGGCACGATTATCGCGCAAAGCGGCACTGCGACCTCAACTCGGGGTCGGCGTTGGATGCGCGGCAAAAATTCGTTCAACATAATCGAGATCGAGGACGAGGTCATTCGGATTTCACAGCGTATGTATTTGGGCGAAACCAAGCGTTTCGTGCCCGTCAGCGAGCATGTGTTTCCGCGCCGTTCAGGAGGAGCCTACTACCTGCCCCGCCAGGAGCGCGTATTGGAAACCAGCAAAGAAATCCCAACGCAACGCCTTGAAGCACAGTCGCGGTAGACAGTAAAAAACCACTGAACCTGGGGTATCAACGTCCTGCAAGTCCTGCGCTTGTGGGGCGTTTGCTTGTAAGCAGCGCTCCATCACGGCTGCAACTAACTCGTCGGCCCAAGCGTTCCATCACCACCACAAAACGCCGGTATGTAACATGCACTAGTTAACCGCAGCTATGGAGGGCATATGAGTCAGGTGATGATTGAAGCGCTTATCATAATGGGCGTGGGCGTACTTGGCGCGCTGCTGCCGCTTATTCCAGGGCCGCCGATTGTATGGCTTGGCGCGCTATATTACGGCTGGCGCACGGACTGGATCGATGTTGGCTGGCCAAGTCTTACGCTGTTGGCAGTGTTGGCAATCATCGGCGGGACGGCAGACGTATGGATGGGCTACATTGGCGCGAGCAAGGGCGGCGCGTCCGGCTGGGCAACCATCGCCAGCATGGTCGGCGGCATTATCGGCTTTCTCGTCCTGACACTACCTGGGGCGATCATCGGCTCAATCGGCGCGATAATTGTGGTCGAATACATGCGTCATCGTGATTGGCGCAAAGTCATGCGAGCCAGTGGCGGCTACCTGATTGGCTCATTGCTGGCAACCGTAGTGGAGATTATCATCTGTATTCTGATGATCGGCGTGTTTTTCGCGGCAACAGCGGTCTGATCACAAAACGAAACAGCCGCCCCAAACGGAGCGGCTGTTGTGCATCCACACACACAAACTACGGAATAACGCGGAACGGTGCAATGGATGGTTCGCGCTCCTGGTCAGCATCCTGCACGACAAAGACATAGTCTCCGGGCGGGAACAAACCTCGGGTCGGCAACGAGCCGCCAATCTCGCCATTCTCATCTACCTGAACTGTCTCAACCGTTCCAATGGTATCACCGTTGCTGTCCGTGATCCAGAAGCCAACTTGCTCATTCGCTTCGAAGCCATACGCAAGGATGAACAGTTCCTGGCCATACTTGACACAGTTAGGGCGAACTTCGGCGAAGCGTGGCGCTGGAATATTAGCACACGGATTCGCCGGCTGAGGTGCTGGGCTTGGCGATGGGCTAGGCGCTGGTGTTTGTTGAACGGTGCGTGTTTCGTTGCCCAACAAGCCGAGCAGAATGCCCTTGCCAGGGTGGAACTCAAGCCGCGCGCGCTCGAACCACTGCGTCATTACGGTATCGCCGGCCTGGTTGGTTTCCATCTTCGGCTCGGTGAGTGGCAAGCCGAACAGCTGCAGCGAGCGGCCCGCTTTATCGAGTGCGGGATCGTTGAGGCCGTGGCTTTCCCAGTACGCCTTGAAATCGCCGCACACTGAGTGGCTGGTCTGTGCCGACCAGTTACAACCCGCCGTCTGCGTACCCTTCGACTCGGCGAACCAATCACGGCCAAGCTGCTTCAGGCGAGTATCGCCCAAGCGACCAAGCAACACATCGTATGGTCGCGCTTTCTCTGGATGATACTCCAAAACA
>JASKZZ010000112.1 GCA_030147335.1 Herpetosiphonaceae bacterium
AAGCTGCACGGGTTTACGCAGTGGTACACGTTCGGATGATCCACCAGCCTCGTCTGTGTCTATACTTCCGAACGAGCCTAGCACAATTGTCGGCACAATTACGCGAGCGCAGGATGATTCGGTTCTGGTAGAAGAACGGCCTGGCAAAGACGCGGGCGGACGTAAAATCATGTTCACGATTACGCCGACTACCCGCACGTTTGCGCGCCGTGGGCAAGACCTCCATGACATTACCGCAGCCGACCTCGCAGCTGGATCGCACGTTGAAGCCTGGGCTGAAGGAGCTATTGCCGAATCCTATCCCGAGCAGGCGCGTGCCGCTACGATTGTAGTAATGGACGCCACAGTTGGCAGCAATGCTCCCTAGTCTTCCACCGCGGTCCACGACGACCGCAGCTCACCAAACATCTGACCATATCGACCAATACGTTGCGCCGCCTCGTCGAGCGCGCCAGCATCTTTTTTACGACCGGCGTCCTTAAGATCACGCTTGAGTTCGACCAAAACCGCATACACTTCACCAAGACGGTCTTCCGCCTCGGCGAGTCGTTCTGCCCATTGTTCTTGTTGATCCATCCGTACCTCCATCGAAGGAGAGTATCACGAATAGCAGTTGCGTGCATCCTACAACTCGCCGTTTCCCAAGCCCAATTTTTACGAAACGGTCATTCCAGGCTCGACTGCAAGCATACTCTCGCGTTCAAGCACCTGTAAAAAGGCCGTAACCAGCTGCGGATCGAAGTGACGTCCCCGCTGTCGTTCAAGCTCCGCAGTTGCAGCTTCTATGCTCCATGCCTGTTTATATGGACGATCATGCGTTAGCGCGTCAAATACATCAACGATGGCGACAATCCGGGCTGACAAAGGAATATCTTCGCCCTGTAGTCCGTTAGGATAGCCACTGCCGTCCCAGCGTTCATGGTGGTTCAGCGCGATCTGCTCAGCCAACTGCATAAGCGCTGAGCTACTGGCAGCGAGGATACCCGCTCCAATTTTGGCATGAGTCCGCATAACCGCCAGCTCATACGACGTAAGACGATTTGGACTCAACAGGATAGCATCTGGAATACCAATTTTGCCGACATCGTGCAACGGCGCGGCTTGCCGAATCAGCTCAACCTCACCGACAGGCACGCCTAATGCTGCTGCCAGCAGCGCTGACCAATGCCCGACTCGCTGCGTATGCTGGCCGGTTTCGTCGTCGCGGTACTCGGCAGCACGGGCTAAACGCATCAATGCTTCGACCTGCATCGACTCAAGCGCGGCGGTGCGCTCCGCAACCTTTTCCTCCAGCGTTCGATTTTGCGTCTGCAGCTCACGATGAAGAAAATACATTTCCAGCAGATTGCGGATACGCAGCAGCACTTCGACCGGATCAAACGGCTTGGTCAGGAAGTCGCGCGCGCCGTATTCAAGCGCGCGGCGTTTTGCATCCGACGTAATGTCCGCCGTTAGCACCAAGATGGGCGCTCGGAGCGCATCGCCATACTTGTGCTTCAATGCATCCATCACTGCATACCCATCTAGATGCGGCATCTGGAGATCAAGCAGCAGCAAGTCCGGCGGAGCAGCAGCGTAGCGCTCCATTACTTCACGCGGGTCCAACACACACGTTACATTCTTATACTTCCCAAAGCGAAGAATTCGCTCCAGCAGCCGTGCATTGGCTTCCTTGTCGTCCACGACCATGATTGATGCTTCGGTGTATGTATTGGGGATCATCGTGTAGGAATTTCCTTCAAGGTTGTTGCGAGACATTCCAGAAATGTCGACACATCGAGTGGTTTGGTTAAGTAGGCCGACACGCCCGCAGACAGCAGTCCACTAACCTGCTCAGGCATCGCATCGGCGCTTAAAACAATCACGGGAATAGCACGCAATGCGGCATGGCTATGCAGCAGGTCTAACACTTCCATACCTGTCATATCCGGCAGATGCAAATCCAGCAGAATAACATCCGGGCGCTGCGCTTCCGCTATTGCTAGGCCGCTAGCCCCATCGCCAGCAGTAAGGAGTTGATGACCGGAGTGCTTTGCAAGAATACGCTCGACCAGCCGCAGGTTTGACAGATTATCCTCGATGTACAGCACCGTCACTCCACGCGGCACCACTTCATCCGGGAGTTGCGCCGTAACAACTTGCTGCGCGGCATATTCTATGGATTGTGAGACCACTGGAAATTCGACCCAGAAGGTGCTCCCCTGGCCTAGCTCACTTTCAACGCCGATCTTGCCACCCATTGCTTGCACCAACCACTTTGTCAACGCAAGACCAATGCCGGTTCCTTCAACCGCTGTGTGTTCTGCTCCAAGACGGTCGAACGTTGTAAAAAGACGCTCCAGCTTTTCGGGTGGAATGCCCAAACCCGTATCGCGCACATTCAGTCGCAGGAGATTTTCGGTGGTTGTGTAATACGAAACGTGGACCTTGCCGTGCTGCCGATTATATTTGATGGCATTGCTCTGCAAGTTGATGAGCACTTGCTGGAAGCGGTGTTCGTCGGCCAGCACATGCCAGTCGGTGTAGCTCGGCTCGTGGACAAGCTGAACATGAGCTGTAGCAGCCAATGGCATGACAATCTCAAACGCGGCTTGAACGGCTGCCGCCACGTTAATTGGCTCGATCGAAAAAACAAGCTTGCCGGTTTCAATGCGCGAAATATCAAGGACATCGTTGATCAGCACAAGCAAGTGCCGCCCCGCCTTGATGATAAACTCCATGCTCTCGTTATCTTCGGGTGGTAGTGGACTTAATTGCATCAGCTGGGCAAAGCCGAGAATAGCATTGAGCGGCGTTCGCAACTCGTGGCTCATGCGTGAAAGAAACTCACTTTTCGCTCGATTTGCCGCCTCTGCCTCGTCTTTGGCTCGTTGCAGCTCACGCGCGGTCTGCTTACGCTCGGTAATGTCGATGAGCGTGCCCAGGGTGCCGATGATCTCGCCATCGTCATTGCAATAAGGCGTGGCGTTCACCTCGGCCCAGATGAGATTACCGTTGCGGTGACGCAACTGGATCTCGTATCGCTCGGAAATGTTGCGCTGTCGCTGCTTATGACGGCGTATAAGGTCGGGCCAGCGCTCGGCTGGAAGCAGTAGTTTGTAGGCTACCTGTCCAATCAGCTGATCAACGCTGTAGCCTGTCAGCTCTGCAAGCCGAGAGTTTGCATACAGAATTAAATCGTTGAGATCGGTAATAACCAATCCTTCGCCTAAACTTTCCACCACCGTCCGAAAACGCGTTTCAGATCGTCACAGCGCTTCTTGGGTACGCTTACGCTCAGAAACATCCCGCACAATCGCAGTAAACGAGTGTTCGCCGACCGAGCTATACTCGCCGAACGAAATTTCCAACGCAATCTCTCTGCCGTCGCGATGAATGCCGGGAACCTCTACAGCCTCCCAGGCAAGATGCCGTTTTCCTGATTCGAGATAGCATTGTAGACCTTGTGTATGCAAATCTTGATGTTGTTTCGGCATCAATGTCGTTATCGGCTGCCCAACAAGTTCAGCGCGCTGGTAGCCAAATACTTTTTCAACAGCACGATTAACGTACACAATATTGCTATGTTCGTCGATCGTGAGGATAACATCGGTGGCTGTTTCAGCAACAATGCGATAACGGGCCTCGCTTTCCATAAGCGCCGCCTCAACCTGCTTGCGCTCGGTTAAGTCGGTAATGACTTTGATCGTGCCTTTGGACGGATCGCTGCTCCAACGACGTTGCGCCGTAATAAGGCCATACACAGTTCGCGCATCAACATGGCGCAGCGCCCGCTCATACGTTACTGGTGTGTCGATAAGCGGCGGGTTCGCAGCAGATGCACGTACCTCCTCGTCCTCGATTACCAACAGCTCCTGTAATTGTTTCCCAATCAGTGCTTGTGGCGCATAGCCTAACATCGCGCCAAACGCCTGATTAACAAACGTAAACCTACCCTTGGCATCGGTTACCGTGAGTCCCTGGCCCATTGTATTCATGACCTGGAGCGCAAAATCACGCTGAAGCTGTAGCTCTGCTTCGGCCTGTTTACGCTCGGTCACGTCCAGCCACGAACCGACCATTTCCAAGCTACCGTCATCACCGCGTACAATCGTGGCTATATCGTGAAACCAACGGTATTGTCCGTCCTGGTGTTGGAAGCGGTATTCACGCGAGTGCTGCCCCGGCTCTAACAATATGCTTTCAGTTGTTTTCATGTACATGGGTTCGCCAGAAATCAGCATTTTCAATAAACGCTTGCGACGGGTAGCCTGTTTGCACGAAAACGTTGTCGCTCACAAATGTGGTGCGGAA
>JASKZZ010000293.1 GCA_030147335.1 Herpetosiphonaceae bacterium
GGCGAAGTAGTCGGCCACGCCCGATAAACGAGTATGCACATCCGCGCCGCCAAGCTCTTCCGCCGTAACTTCCTCGCCCGTTGCCGCTTTGACCAGCGGCGGACCGCCTAAAAAGATCGTGCCGGTGCCTTTAACAATCACCACCTCGTCGCTCATTGCCGGAACGTACGCGCCGCCGGCAGTACACGAGCCCATTACTGCGGCGATCTGTGGAATACCGAGCGCCGACATTTGCGCCTGGTTGAAAAAGATACGCCCGAAGTGGTCGCGGTCTGGAAATACGTCTGCCTGCATTGGCAGAAACGCGCCGCCGCTGTCTACAAGGTAGATACATGGCAACTGGTTTTGCTGTGCAATTTCTTGCGCTCGCAGATGTTTCTTGACCGTGAGTGGGTAGTAGGTGCCGCCTTTAACGGTTGCATCGTTGGCAACGATCATCACCTCTTGCCCCGCCACGCGCCCAATGCCGGTCACAACGCCACCCGCCGGCACATCGTCTTCATACACGTTGTAGGCGGCGAGTGGCGACAGCTCCAAAAACGCCGTCCCCTCGTCAATCAGCCGCTCAATCCGTTCGCGCACAAAAAGCTTGCCACGCGCTTCGTGTTTTGCGCGTGCCTCGGCTTTACCGCCTTCACGCGCCTCGGCCAACCGTTCGCGTAGCTCTCGTGCGATGCCTTCGTTATGCTCAGTATTTTGCCGAAACTCTTCGCTGCGTGTATCGATGTGTGATTGTATTGTTGGCATGTTCGTCCTTAGTATCACTGAGGCGCTGATATGACTGATAGCACTGAATCTTGTCCGATACTATGTTTCACTAGCCTCAATTGGTTCAGTGCGCTACTGCTGCTTCGACTCGTGGCTCGCCGCTTTGTCCAAGGTGACCGCAAATACCCGCCTTGATCGTTTGTCCGGGCAACTCATGACCAAGCAGTGTTTGTAGATTCTGTGCGCACAATACGACGTTGGGCAGGTTAATGCCGGTGGCAACGCCCATCTCATGCAGCATATGCACCATATCTTCGGTACAAACATTTCCGGGCGCTCCCGGCGCGAATGGACAGCCGCCAATGCCACCGATACTGGCATCGAAGCGACTAACTCCAACTTGCAGTGCTGCCAGGACATTAGCCAGACCTGCGCCACGCGCGCTGTGTGGGTGAAAGCGGATCGGCACGGTTGGAAAACGCTCTCCAAAGGCAAGACACACGTCCTGAACGAGCCGGGGATGAGCCATGCCGGTTGTATCGCCCAATGTTATCTGCTGCGCGCCCATGTCAATCAGCTGATCGGCAATCTCGAGAACGCGATCCAGCGGTACGTCGCCCTCAAACGGGCAGCCAAACACAACTGACAATACTGCATCAAACATGCGCCCTGAGTTTCGCACAAGCTGCGCAATTTCACCCGCCTGTTCCAGCGAGTCGGCGATGCTCATGTTAACATTGCTTTGGTTATGACTTTCCGAAGTGCTGAGAAAAACCTGGACTGCATCCGCCCCTGCATCAATTGCGCGCTGTGCCCCTTTGACGTTTGGCGCGATCGCACTATAGATGATGTGGGGATGACGCTCGATTCTGGCAAAGACTTCGGCGGTATCGGCCATTTGCGGCACGATCTGTGGATTTACAAACGAGCCGACCTCAATATATTCGAGACCAGAATCCGACAAGCAGTTGATCAGCGCAATTTTCTGCTCAGTCGTAAGGATAACATCTTCATTTTGTAAACCGTCACGCGGCCCAACCTCACGAATCGAAACGTGTGTGGGTAATGGTGTATATGCCATACGTTCTTGTCGCATCTTTGCGATCCCTCAAGTGTTTATGCCGACAGCATCGTCGGCGGTTGCTAGGGCTGTATGGTAGCACAGCCCTCCGAAAATTTCATGTCGGGTAGCGAAATACGTAGTCTGGAATCAAGCGAATATAAAGGCTACTATGGAAAGTATCAACGAACCGGAACGACAGGTCGGTATGCTAGGCGCATCAATATTGTCCACCACAGAATCGCCATTCTTGACGAGCGATCCCAAGAATAACGGTGCTTCATACATAGGAGGAATTTGGTAGATGCAGCTTGAATTTGTGCCGCTGATGCAAATGCAGCGTGATCTGCATGACATTCCACGGGGCTGGGATCGTTTTCGAGGCTATCTTGAAGCGATGCAGCCGGGCACGGAGAACACAATAGCGCCGCTGTTTGTGATGAACCCGATGGGCAAGGAGCATGTTGCTGCTCGTCTTGATCAGCTGCTTACCATTGGGGTCGAAGCAGTTGCCGCCGAGGCGACCAAAGAAGCGGAGCAGCAGTTTAGACTGTTGTCAGGACAGCTCAAGGTTGGGCTTGTGCTTGCCGATGATATGGCGGGTGGCTGGACCAATCGCTATTTGTCGGAGGCGCAGCTGCGTTTCGGCTACATGACCAAGGCGCAAAAGCGTGTGCGGGATCACGGAACTGTACCGTTGGGATGGGTCATTGTTTTGTTGTGGATAAGCGACGAGCCGTCGAGTAAACGTGTGCGTGAAGAGGTGTTGTCTGCAACCTATCGTACGCTCTACATTCAACGCAATGGGCTGCCGACAACACTGCGCCAAATGCTGGCGCAGGAAGGTCTTGCTGCCGTGTTCGCTGATGCGCAGCCACCAGCGATGGATGAGGATGAGCGCGCTTACTCGTGGCAAGTTTTGCAGCCGCATCTCGACAGCGCGGACTTTCCGACAGTTTTTGCCTGCTTGTACGGCGATGAAGCAGCGTATGCGGTCGGCTATCCAGCGCTGGGCTTGTCGGAGCGAGCCGGCTTCACGATTGCATATTACTTGACGCAATCTTCCATGCACCGCACCGAGTACTCACCACTTTCTGCGATGAATGTGTCAGCGACAGACATTATCAACGAGGAGTGAGCATAGTGTTACAAGGATTGATGCGTAAATAACAAAGCGAACACTGATAAAGCGTTCGCTTGTTGCCTGATCTGTAGGATTTGAAGCAAACGATTAGACAACCGAGACTTCGCGGTACACGCCAAATACCTCGCGCAGCACCTCGCAGATC
>JASKZZ010000164.1 GCA_030147335.1 Herpetosiphonaceae bacterium
GAGGAGTTCTTGAGTCTAGATTTTGGGTTTAGAATAATGATTATCGGTAAATCAAGTTTAATACAAAAACATCGGCTTGCCCAGCACATGACCAACGCGGGGACGATAGGTTTCAACATCGTATAGCTCGGGCACGTCAACACGCTTGGAACCTTGCATCATCGTATCAACTGGAACCGTGGTGTATCCGCCGTTTTGCAGCGCAACCATACGACCGCTATGGCCTTGCAACACCTGATCGACCGCCAGATTTGCGTATGAGATTGCTACCATACGGTCAAGCGAGTCGGGCGCTCCGGCACGCATCAGGTAGGCCAGCTGCTGATGCACAATGTCAACGCCGGTAATACGCTTGATCGCGTCGCCCGCAATCATGCCGATACCACCCAGCTTTTTGTGGCCATACGCATCTTCCTGGCCATACTCGATGACTTGCCCGCCAAGCATGGCCGCGCCTTCTGAAATCACACAGATCGAATAGTCGGATGGGTTACGGTTCTTGTCGTTAACCAGAAATTGCGCCAATCGCTCTACATCGAACGGCACTTCACTGATCACCGCGCGGTCAACGTCGGCCAGATACGCCGAGATCAACGCAGTCTCGCCCGAGTTGCGGCCAAATAGCTCGATCACCGCGATCCGCTCATGCGATCCTGTCGGCGTGCGCAGCGCATTAATGAACTCAACCGAACGCGTCACGGCGGTTGAAAAACCAATGCAATAATCCGTTCCAAATACGTCGTTGTCCATCGTTTTGGGAATAGCAACGACGCGCACCCCTTCTTGATGCATTCGCACGGCGTAGCTCAATGTGTCGTCGCCGCCGATTGGGATCAGCGTGTCGATACCAAGATGTTCAAGTACACGCAGCACATGCGGCGTACAATCGGCGTGCTGTTTACCTTCGGGGATTGGAAAGCGATCTTTGAGGAACGCTGGCATCATCGCGGGACGAACTCGGCCTGGATTGGTACGAGACGTGTGCAAGTGCGTACCGCCATAGCGGTCAATCGTGCGGACATGCGTGGGAGTGAGCGGCTGTATCCACTCATCTCGATCAGACTCGTCGTCAAGGTTGTAGTTGAGCAGACCACCCCAACCCCGTCGAATGCCAACAACCTCAATGCCCGCCGTTGCGGCGCGATTTACCACCGCTTTGATACATGGATTAAGACCCGGAACGTCGCCGCCGCCTGTTAATATACCGATTTTCATCGGAGCCTCCTTCAGCGTATGGTGTAAAAATAGCGCATTCGTTGCGCTTCACACCTGATTGTCTGGTCGAGGTTCGCGGCGACGTTGCCGACACTGCACAAACACTGTGCGAATTACTATCTTAATTGTGTTTCGATCACGGCTGTCCAACGGAGACAGCGCGGCACACACGTTGCGTACTGTTATGGTGATTGTTCAGGCAGTTGTGCTGGCAACAATATCTTTGACATTAAGCTGGACCCGCCGCTTCCCATTAAATTCGTTGACCGACAGCGTGTAGGCTACATCAACTCGTGGATTGTGCGCAAAAGCTGCGCTATGTTCCGCACTGCGCCACCACAATGCCTCGGCCATCGACTGCCCATCGAACAAACGCAGCTTCAGATGCTGGCGGTCCTTGCCAAGCGTCTTAACATCAACGACCTTAAGACCACGTGTTACCCAGACCGGCTCGGGATTGCCATGACCATACGGCTCCAACTGTGCAATCTGCTCAAGTAGTTCAAGGCTATGCTGCTTGAGCGAAAGCTCGGCATCATACGTCAAACGCGGAACAAGCAAATCATCATGCAAGTCACGCTCAGCAATAACACACAGCCGTCGTTCAAGCTCCGGCAACCGAGACGTATTGATCGTAAAGCCGGCCGCCATGGAGTGACCGCCGAATTTCTCGAACAAGTCGCCGACCTCGGTGAGCGCATTGATGAGTGAAAAGCCAACGATCGAACGAGCCGAGCCACGACAGGTTGTTTCACCGCGCTCCAGCAGCAGCACCGGGCGGCAAAACGCCTCAACCAGCCGCGCCGCAACCAGCCCAACAACACCAGCAGGAAAATCTGCGCCGTCCAATATAATAATGCGCTCTTGATGCTTGCCACTCTTTAGTGCTAACTCATGAGCGGCACGTTGAACCTCTTTCGTTAACATTTGCCGCTGCAAATTAATCGAGTTCAGTTCATCGGCCAACCGTCGGGCTTCCACGTCTGAATCGGCAAGCAGCAGATGATACGCCATAATCGCATCATCAAGCCGACCAGCCGCGTTGATTCGTGGTCCTAGCGTATAACCGATTGAGCGCGCATCGACCGGACGACGCGCGGCAGTTGCATCAATCAACGCCTTGATGCCGGGCCGTGACGACTCATTGAGCGCTACCAGGCCATGTTTGACCAACACGCGGTTCTCGCCATCCAGCGGCGCCATATCGGTTACCGTGCCAAGCGCGACCACGTCCAGCAAATCTCGACCTTTCAAGCCCGAGCGTAATCCCACTTTGTGCAGCGCCTGTGTCAGCTTGTAGGCCACGCCAACCCCTGCCAGCATTTTATACGGGTAGTCACACCCATCGCGCTTGGGATTGATAATCGCATATCCGTCGGGAAGCACAGCGGGCGGCGTATGATGATCAAGCACAATCACGTCGAGGCCAAGCGCTTGAGCACGCGCGATCTCGCTAACATTCGAGATGCCGCAATCGACCGTGATCAGCAATTGTGCCTGTTGTGCCAGCTGTTCAACGGCCTGGGTATTTAGACCGTATCCTTCCTCGATCCGCTTTGGAATATACGGGAGTACACGCACGCCTAGCGCCGTCAGTACCTGCTTGAGCAGCGCAACCCCAGTAACGCCATCTGTATCAAAGTCACCATAGACCGCAACCACTTCGTTTTGCTCAATCGCCTGTGTGACGCGCTGAACCGCTCGTTCCATATCTTTCAGCGCAAAGGCATCATGCAATGTAGTGTATTCCGCTTCCAAAAATGGAACAACCTGTTCGGGCATGGTAATGTTGCGACTCCACAGCAATTGGCCAAGTATCGGTGAAAGATCAGCTGGCAGCTGTTGCAAAAATGTAGTCGGCGCGGCGGGACGCGGCTCCCAATAGGCACGTAGTGGCATGATTTCCTCGGGGCAAATGTTTAGCTGGATTATAGGCCGGTAACAGATGCTGTCAAACTACGGCTGGTGGTTGGGCTTGAAACATTGAAGTTTTGAGCTGGACCTTTGGACATATAACCGAGTAAGGTTTTGTAACGGTCTTCACAAGTAGCTAAGTTTGTGTTGGTGTAGTTGTGATAGAAGGAGGCC
>JASKZZ010000167.1 GCA_030147335.1 Herpetosiphonaceae bacterium
AGATTGCACGCCATATCAATAAATCGGTCGTTTGCGTCGCTGAATGTATGGCCTTCGCGCTGCATGAACCATTCGACCGGCGCTGCTAGGTAGCGCGTATCAATCTCAGAATGGTCAAAGACCGTGAGATAGCGGTCAATATCGTTGATGCTTGGGCCAAATACCTCAGCGGTATAGTTACGAACAAGTTCCTGCGTCACCTTATGCGGCGGCACAGCTGTCGCCACGGAAGCAATAGTGGGCATCGAGTCTACTCCAATCTCTTCTCGAAAGCATCGACGCTTTCAAGCTGTATCTTTAGTGATACCACAATTTCTATTTCTCGTAAGCAAAAAAAAGAGCGTGTGAGCAATCTCACACGCTCGGCTACCGTTACATGTCAGTCGGACCATTCACTACCGTTCGTAGCACTTAACGATCCGCTTTCTGAATTGGCTAGGACGCAAGCGACGCTGTAGCTCGTTCCAGCCGATCAAGCGTTTCTTGCCGTCCAAGCGCGTGCAGCGTTTCAAAAAGTGGGGGCGAAACCTTGCTGCCGGTAGCAGCTACACGCAGCGCCATAAACAGGTCGCCCACCTTAAGCCCAAGCTCTTCGGTCAGCGCCCGCAGCCGTGTTTCCAACGACACCACCTCCCAATCAGGAAGCTCGCGCAGCGCTGTTGTCGCCGTCGATAACGCACGATGCGTTGTTGCAGCATCGAGCTTCTTTGGCACAAGCAGCGCTTGGTCATACGTTTGCGGCGTTCGGAAGAAAAGCTCCAGCAGTTCCGGTGCTTCACTCAGCACAACCAGTCGTTCGTGAATCAACGGCACCAGCGTTTCGATCCGTGTTCGTTCCGCTGCGCTTACAGTCGCTCCAACCAGTCCCGCCTGCTGCAAATACGGCAGCAACCGCTCAGTCAGCTCCGGCACAGGCATCTGTCGAATATAAATGCCGTTGAACTTATTAAGCTTTTCGATGTTTAGCACGCCGCCCGATGGTGAGATGCGCTCAAGTGTAAAGCGCTCAATCAACTCGTCGCGCGTCATGATCTCGGTAGTCTCGTCGTAGCCCCAGCCGATCAACGCCAGAAAGTTCAGTAGTGCCTCGGGCAAGTACCCTTTGTCCAGATAATCGGTGATTGCCGTGTCGCCATGCCGCTTTGATAGCTTCTTGCTGTCGGCGCCAAGCACGTTCGGTAGATGAACCCATACCGGCTGTTCCCAGCCAAAAAACTGGTACAACAGCACATGCAGCGGCGAGGTCGCGATCCATTCGTCGGCGCGCATCGCATGGGTGATCTGCATCTCGTGGTCGTCCACTACCACCGCGAAATGATACGTCGGAAAGCCGTCGCTTTTGATCATCACCATATCATTCTGTAACGCGTTCTGAAACGTGATCGGGCCACGAATCAAATCGTTGACCACGGTCTCGCCTTCCAACGGCACTGCCAGCCGAATCACAAACGACTTGCCCGACGATTCTTCGGCTGCTCGTTCCTCGGCGCTGAGATTGCGGCAGTGACGGTCATAGCCCGGTGGCTCTTTGCGCGCCTGCTTCTCCTCATTGACCTGTTTGAGCCGCTCGGGCGTGCAGTAGCATTTATACAAATGCCCTTTAGCCATCAGCTCCTCGGCATACCTGGCGTACAGCGCCAGCCGCTCCGATTGTTTGTACGGTGCAAACGGCCCATCAACATCCGGCCCTTCGTCCCACATTAGCCCCATTCTGCGAATCGACTCTTTGAGTTGATCTTCCGCGCCCTCGATATAGCGGTTGCGGTCGGTATCTTCAATTCGCAGAACAAACTGACCACCGGTGTGTCTTGCCCATAACCACTCAAAAATAACCGTCCGCATACTTCCAATATGCACATATCCCGTTGGACTTGGCGCAAATCGCGTTCGCGCCGGTCTCGTTCCATTTGTCATCTGATCCTCCATTCAACAGCTACCACGATTATACCAGCCGCCAAATCCATGTCTTGTGCCACTCCCGATAGTCAGTTGAACCGTGCGCGTGTGGTGCGTCGCACGCTCCGAAACTTGGGACTATCGGGCTATGGTTGCTGACAATGGCAATTCATATACTAGCTATACCCGCAGAAGGTGTCAGGAGTTTATGTTATGAAACGTCGCGTACGCGGTCAATCAATGGTTGAGTTGGCATTAGTTCTACCTTTTTTGGTTCTGATCACCATCGGCACGATGGAGCTTGGCTACTACATCTATACCTATTCGGAACTGGAGAACGCAACACGTCGAGCGTCTGAGTGGGCATCCAAAACTCCTCCTTGGACAGTCCAAGGATGCGACGACGTAATGGCGCCGGCAACGCGGCCTGCTGGATGCACAGCAATAACTGGAGCCGAGACTCGTGATGAGTGCGCGTCGCTGATCAAGCAGAATGCGCTTGACGGCGTGGTCATGAGCCGTTTGCTCGCTCAGAACGTCACGATCGAATATCCAACAGGCAGTGAGCGCAAAGTGGGTGATCAGGTTCAAGTCAGGGTGGCCTACACAGGTCAATGGCTGTCACCGATCGGACGCCGCTTCTTCGGTAATGCGCTCAACTTCTCGTTCACATCGCGCCGCACAATCATGAGTGTCGAAGCGCCCGATGGACGGGACAACGATTGTGGAACTTTATAATTCCTCGAGGAGCAGGTATGGCACATTTTCGTAACAGCTGGCGTGCATTACGCCGCTCACATCGTTTACTTTCAGTTCACGCGCCACGCCGTCGTTCCCGTGGTCAAGCAATTGTTGAGCTTACGCTGTCACTCACATTTCTAGCATTTTTATTCGCTGCTGCCGTTGATCTTGGTCTCGCCTTCAAATCGTACCAAACGCTGATCAACGCGACTGCCGAAGCTAGTGGTTCGCTGAAAGTTGCTCCTTTAGTGCCGTGTGGTATCGGCTGCGACCCTATTCCAGCAGCAGATGAGCAGGCGCGCATTCGCTTTCGTGGCGAACAGGGCGATCAGCTCAAAGGAACAGCTAGTACGCTCGATCTCAACTCAATAAACGGAGATGATCGCAACGAGTTCTCATCAAACTGGATGGGCTTCATTACCAGTTGGGTGCAGATCGACGAAGCCGATCAAAGCCAAGTCACGACAACCAACGCAAACTTTGCTGTCGATAACACCTTCGACCCAACGGCTACAAGACCCGAATGTCAGCGCCGCGACTCGGTCTATTTCGATGCAAGCGGCACGTTGCGCCAGTGTTTCCTGGTTGTTCGCACCCGCATCATATATCGACCTTTCGCAATTGCTCCCGCAGTCGGCAACGAAATGAATATTCGTGCGCTGTCGGTTGTACCGATTATTCGCTAACCATGTTCACTGCTCATATGGCACACCAAACCGTACAACATTTCGACCCACATCACAAAGGCGTCCATATGAATATTCGTATGCTCCAAACTTCTCAGCTCTTATCCCTAGTCGGAGGCATTTGTATGCAGTCTTTTCATCGTCGTAAGCAGGCAGGTCAAAGCTTGCCGCTGCTAACGGTCATGCTTGTCGTGATCATTGGCATGGTTGGTTTATCGGTTGACGCGGGTAACGCATATGGCCAACAGCGTCGTGTCCAAAACGCGGCGAACGCGTCCGCATTGGCGGCAATGAACAGCGCCACGCGTAACACAACGAATGGTGGTGTGTGGGATAACGTCAAGCGTACCCTTGCCGGTAACCGCGTTGACCTACCAAGCAACAACTACGACGTCAAGGCCGACTACGTCTTCGCGACGGGTAATCCACAGCCCTTGGGTTACTATATCAACGGTATCGAGAACGTCAACAATCCCACAGCTACTCCGCCGAAGAACTTCAATCGCATCCAGGTGACGATCACGGAGCGCATCGGCACATACTTTGCACGCGTCGTCGGGCGCAACGAGCTGACCGTAAACGCGAACGGCTCTGCATGTATCGGTGGCTTCGGCCTGGGCACGTACCCGATTGGCATTCCCACCAATCTCAACGAGCAGGTCCATGCCGTTTACAATCCTGGCTCAAAGACACCGTACCCCGAATCCAGTACGTTGTGGCAACAGGTCAGCGACGGCAACTGGAACAACATGCGCAACAAAGAAATCGTCATTAACTTCAAAAACAAAATGGGTGGCGATGCTGGCCCAGGTAGCCATATGGCATGGTTGAGTTGGCTCGACACCAGCAATACTCAAGATATTGGAGAAAGCCTGGCGTTCCCTGGCAACCTCGGAAAAGGTTTCGAAGAAGCGACCCCTGCTGGTGAAACCTATCCGAAGCCGGATGGTCAGCTTCAGCCGACGGACTGGACCTACGGCAAAACCGGTGTCAACTTCGACAACAAAATCACTGCCGCCTTGAACGATCACATCGCCCGCCAGGATGTCATGATCCTGCCGATGTATTTCCGAACGAACGGAGCCAGTGGTACCAACTCAGACTACCTCATCAACCGTATGGGCCAGTTCCAGATGGTCAGCTTTAGTTCTAGTGGTAGTAATAGCTGGATGCGTCTCAGATACTTGGGCGAGGCCAATGCAACCGTTACCAATTGCTCAGGTGAGCCGCCCTTCACTGTCGAGCCACGACGGTTCAATGTTTCCGGCGTCACGCGTGTCAATCGCGTCTTCCGCCAGACACCCAGCAGCAATGTCACCTACGATATTGTGCTGGTCATGGACACCTCGGGTTCGATGAACTTCGACTGGAATGATCGCCGTCCCGGCACCTACACCAGCGACGGAAAGAATGAGCCCGGCTACGATCCGGCCAATGCGCGCATCAACGATGCCAAGCAAGCTATCAAGGATTTCGTTCGTAACTACGACCTCACAAATGACCCGGATGCCCGTATTTCATTCTGGACGTTCGGCGGTGAGGGTGCGATCAGCAAGGCAACGGAGCGCCAGGACTCATGGACTTTGTCCGGCTGTACCACAACCCAGATCAGCACCGGCGCATGCACACCAGACAAGCAATGGAACTCGATCCAGGACAACGCAAGCGCATTAACAGCACAAGGCGGCACGCCTGGACCATACGCCTTTGAGCAGGTACTCAGCCAACTACAAAGCGCCCAGGCAACTCGCAATGGCAAGGAAGTACGCAAAGTCGTTATCTTCGCCACCGACGGCGTGTTCAACATCTGTGGCTCAAATCCGAACTCGAAGGCATGCCCCAAGGGTCAGGATGTATGTCCAGACGAGCCATTCGATGCGCGCGAGTCTTGCAAGAACGATCCTCAATTCCAGTCGGTTGAGCCTCGCCCAATCTGGCAGGCGCAGCAACTCTCGAATCAGGTCAAAGCGACCGGCGCAAGCGTCTACGTTGTTGCTATGGAACCAACTTGTATCGAGGGCAGCGGCCAGTACTGCTTTGATCCATATGGCTTGCCCGAAATGAGCAGCGGCACCGGTTACTACTTCAAGGCGCATGATCGTGCCGGCCTCGCTTCAATCTATAACGAGATCCGCGACAACCTTGGCGGTGCGTGTGTACCGCAGGAGCGCTCCGAGATCGCCAGCGAAGTGACTGTCATGCTCAAAAAGTCTGGTGAAACAGCCTGGAGCAAAACGGTCAAGAGCGCTGATGGAACCGGTGCCTATAACTTCTCAGGCCTTGAAGCAGGGCAGTATTATGTCTCGGCCATGCCCAAGGAAATCACCAGCCCCGAAGACAAGCTCACCCGTAAGTACAGCCGCGTACGCAACGGACTGAGCTTGGGTGAAGAAGGCCAGGCGTCTGTGTACATCAACCCGCAACTGCCTAATAATGCGACAGTGTATTCGGAACTGTTGCTCTCGTTGAAAACAGTTGACGGTGTACCGTTGAACGGTTGCTCGAAACCAGCCGATACTTACTAAAGACCAACCGACGGAGCAGATCTGGGGCAACCTGGATTTGCTCCATTGCTGTCCACCTAAACGTGCAGATACGCTCATGCAATGTACTCAACACCGCAACACCAAAAAAGCTTCTGTGCGCCCCCCAGCTCTCCTCAACCCGGAACTGTCGGTTTTAAGAACTTATTTTGGCGCGTCGTTTTTACAAATTCGATTTTTTGCTGCAATCCCAGCCATTACTGGGATGTACGCTTTGCCATCGAAGCATAGGTAGTCACAAAAGAGGAACATTCATGAAGCGCAATCTGCGACGTCCACTTGCCATTTCAAGTTGGATCTTCGCTACAATCGTAGCACTTAGCCTTGGTCTCCAGCCGCAATCTACATCTGCTGCCCGTTCAATTGTTGTCCTAGCGGACTCGAACCAAGCGTGGAGCGTTGGTCGATTTTTCCGTACAGGTCTAGCGACATCTGAAGCTCCCGTGTTTGGCGGTGTTCAACTGATTCCTGCCAAGGTCCAATCACAGTACGTACCATCCGGTAATTTGCCTATCCCATTGAACGCACATAGCAGTGTTGTATATCGCAATTATATTTTCGTCGTCGGTGGCAACACCAAAGGCGATACAAGCGATTTACTGTATAAGTCGAGCGCAGTGTTTGCTACACGCATCGCCGATCCCGCGACAGGAGCCCTTCAAGATTGGACGACACTCGCGCCATTGCCGCTTGCGTTGTCGGATACGTCAACTGTTGTGATCGAGGTTGGCGGCCAACCGTTTTTGGTCGTGCTTGGCGGCTTACAAGGGCGCGATGAGCCAGACCCTGAAGGTCTGCCCGACACTGTATCAACCAGTCGCATCTTTTACTATCCCCTGAATTTCAACGCCCAGGGTAACCTTAACCTACAACCACAGTGGCAAGAAGTACCACAAGACCAGCGACTGCCTATGGATACCAATTATGAGCTTGGTACGCCCAGCGCTGGCTTTATTGGTGGCGGTGCTAGTGGTATGGGTGCTGCGTCGGTCAGTGTCAACAACGATCCGTATATCTACATTTTTGGCGGCCTCAATCGCACTGCTTCAGCCGGTGCCTATAACGACCGCTACTCCAGCCGCGTGTATCGCGCTCGGGTTACGGCAGGCAGCACACCGGGCACGCTTGTTCTCGCTTGGCAAAACGATCCTAACACAACAAACTGGAATATTCGCGGATTAATCTCGAATACAGAGCAGGATGTTTATCTTGCTGGTCCTGCTACAGTAAAATTTGCCGATCCCATCACAGGAAATACAGGTGTGTATCTCATTGGTGGTAAACGTTGTCTCAGCAACTGCGAAGGCAATGAGCTTGCCCCTGCGTTTGAAGCTGATCTCAACGCGTATGTTACCCGTATTGACTCGACGGGTGTGCCACAGTGGGTCCAGACCGGCAATATGACCCCCGAAGGACGCTATGGACATGCAGCATTAGAGTCCGAAGGTCAAATTGTTGTATCCGGTGGGCGCAACACCGTCTCCGATGAGGCGACGGCGTCCATGGCAGAGGGTTACATTAACCAGGACCTCACGCTCTACCGTGAAGGCGTCAACGCCAACTTCAATCTGTCGCAAGGTGCAATGGGGACAGGTCGTAAGTTTCACACCATGGAAACACTGGATGGCGGATTCTACGGCGATTGGGCTTATCTAATCGGCGGCTCGGTAAAGTCGGGTAGCTCTGACCAGACTGTATCAACCGACGTATTGCGCGGCAACCTCGACGAGCCGCCGCTTGACACCGACACCTTTGTTGCCGACGGCACCTATTATTCCAAGGTCTACGATTTCGGCCTCAACGCAAAAATGTACAGCATGCGTTGGAGCGCCACCAATGAAAATGGCACCCCAATCGAGATGCTGTACCGCTATGGTGACACGCCCAATACGCTAACCCAGTTTGCATCAATCGTCCCAACATTGACCACAACCGCCAGCGATGGCAAAACAAATTACGAGGCGACATTCCCAGCCCGAATTGACGCGCAATACTTCCAATTTGCAGTGCGTCTAAGACGATCAACCGCAAGTGCATCACCATTGCTTAAGTCAGTTTCACTGGACGTGGAACGCAACGGCTTCCCGAATATCCGCGTTGGTGACAGCGGCGCTCGATTTTCGCCTAGCCCAATCAATGGAACTAGCAAAGTCGAGCCAATTATACCGGTTACAAATCAGCCGTTCCAGCTTGCTAGTGGCGGTGTTATCCCAGCCCTGCCTGCAAATTGGGATGCCGAAGGCTCGTTCTTTGTCGGCCTGTATATCCTGCCGCCAAATACAAACAAGCCACGTGAAGACTGGCCTAAATTTGGCGATGTTGGAGCAGCATACGCTGAAGTCGGAAAATCATCCCTTCCAATCATGAGCCCTGGCCAACAATTTCTTATCCCAAAATCAGCCTGGCGCAAATGGTCCGACAACACCGCAGCTGGCGAGTCATTTTGGCGCAGCCAGTTTAACCAGGTCGGCACATACACCGTCTATATGATGGTGGACACGCTGCCCTGCGACCCGGCTACGACAACTGATGCTGAGTGTCGCGCGCTAGAACTTGGCCTTGTAAAGGAAGCTGAAGTGCTTACCGCAAACGGCGAGACCGACAACGTATCGTTTTTCACTGTGCAAGTGGCTCAATCAGCTCACAAGATGTATATCCCAATGGTGCCTATCACCACCATGACCGCTGCCTCCACGGCTACCAGCGAGGTGGCTGAGCAGATCATGTGGCCGCAAACGATCAAATAGCCGCATAGCATCGCTACACCGCGGCCCAAAGTACCAAGCCGGTTTAGGGCTAGCGCGTGAGTAAGTAATAATCGTCTCCCTCTATAATGCCAGGGCATCACAAAGCGTGATGCCCTGGTCTTGTTTGAAACAACGTGTACGCGCAAACGTCCACAACCCCCGTCGGTTATTCCACTTCACGAAAGGGACAGGTACTTTATTATGCGTCGTGGCGGCAGTAGTCTACTTATCATCATCGGTTTGTTCTTGCTTTTGGCGGCAGGCGCGGCAGGCGTCTTAATACTCTATACCGGCAACACCAGCAGTGTTCTGGCTGGTAGTCAGGCCGTAATGCCTCCTACACCTGAGCCAATGGTTGCGCGCGTCAAGGCCGAGATCGACATTCAGGCTGGCGCTGTTATCACCAATACCGATGGCTTGTTGTCAACGGAGATGGTACCGGAAAGCCAGTTCATCGCGGACGCTAACCTCAGCAGCCTCGAAGAAGTACGCAACATGGTTGCAACCACCACCATCAAGGCAGGTGAGCCAGTACGCAAGGACCAAATCCGCAAGGCAGGTCTGGCTCAGAAAATCCCGGCAGCAGTCGCAGGCCAGCAGCCCGTCAAGGCGTTCCCGGTTCAGGTCAATAGC
>JASKZZ010000175.1 GCA_030147335.1 Herpetosiphonaceae bacterium
CGTTACCGGAACTGCGTGGCACGGTTACATCAGCAATCGCAAACGTACGATCAGGACCAGGCGGCAACTTCGCGATTGTTCGTAAAGTCAACCGCAATCGTATTTTGATGGTTTCTGAAGTACGTGGCGAGTGGCTCAAGCTCTACTCATACCGTCGCAACACCGAGCGCTGGATTCATCGTGACAATGTACGACTGGAGCGTATTAACGACGATCCTCCGGCGGATAGCTAACAGAAAATTGTGTTATTCACACGCGGCACCCAACATATGGGTGCCGCGTTTTTGTTGCTCGACAGCATGGTTAACATACGATATGCAGACTTGGCGATATTCGCAAAGCGGAGTACAATGCCCCGCACTCGCTCAAACGATGGGACGCAGTGTATGAACCGCCTAGCAATTAGCCAACGTGTCCGCGAGGCAGTTCGCTCGGTTCGGACGCCGCCTAACTCGTTGTATGAACGAAATGCGCGCAACGTTATGATTGATGGCATGGGCGTTGGCCTTGCCGTCGGCGTCGGCTCGTTTCTGCCGGTGTTTCTCACACGTCTTGGCGCGTCTGCGATTGTTATTGGGTTACTAACGGCCATGCCAGCTGTTGCGGGCGCACTATTGGCAATCCCGCTCGGTCAGTTTATTGGTCGACAGCCAAATCTGATCGCATGGTATTCTCGGTCGCGGCTGTGGGTGCTATCCTCATATGCGCTAACCGGGCTGGTACCGTTTTTTTGGAGTAGAGAGTCCGCGCCGTTTGCTATCATCGCAATCTGGGCAATTGCTACTGTTCCGCAAACACTGGTCAACATTTGCTTTACGTTGGTCATGAGTTCGGTCGCTGGTCCAAACAAGCGCATGGAGCTAATGAGTCGACGTTGGACCACACTGGGTATGAGTAATGCCTTGTCGGTCGCTGCTACAGGCTGGGCGCTAGAGCAGATAGGCTTTCCGATCAACTATCAGGTTGTTTTTATTTGCTCTTTCCTTGGCGGCATGCTTAGCTACATGTATTCCACCAGCATTGTTTTGCCGGAAGCTCCAAAAGCTTCTGTGGAACGTGTGCCATGGCGCACCTCGATCACCCTCATGGCAGAGATGCTGCGGACCCAGCGCAGCTTCACCCAATTTGTGGTCAGTCATTTTGTATTTCGCTGCGGCATGGCAATGGCAATACCACTATTTCCATTGTACTGGGTACGCTCCATTGGCGCTTCTGACGCATCAATTGGCTTAATCAACACTGTGCAAAGTGGTGTTCTGCTCATTGCTTACGCGATGTGGATTTATGTCGCGCGACGTTGGGGCGCACGTTCGGTGCTGCTGGTCTGCACGTTTGGTCTTGTCTTGTACCCATTGCTCACCGCGCTCACGCCCGTCGTCTGGCCGCTGCTGTTGTATGCCGCGCTGGCCGGGATGTTTGTGGCCGGTACTGATCTCGTGATTTTTGACGTATTAATCGCAACCGCGCCCGAAGCCGGACGCAGTACCGCAATAGGTTTGTACCACACCACCAATTACATTGCGACCTTTATTGCGCCGCTCGTTGGCACAGCCGCCGCCAGTTCGCTCGGCATTGGCACGATGCTCTTCGTCGCTGCTGCACTACGATTGTTCAGCGGCGTATTATTTTTCCTGCTGCGTGTTGGTCATGACACGTAGCATCAAGAGTCAACAACAGAAACTCGAAACTGATTAACCGTATCAGGAGGCTACATGTCGGAACCAATTGCTCAACTGAAGGAATTGCTCGCAACTGTAATGGACCTCAACTACACGGCCTCGCTCTTGGGATGGGATCAGCGCACGTACATGCCCCCAGGTGGCGCGACGAGTCGTGCCAGCCAAATGGCGACGCTGCGACGGCTTAGCCACGAGCACTTTACATCACCGGAGATTGGCAAGCTGCTTGATCAGTTAGCACCCCTAGCCGAATCCAACGACGACAGCAACGACGCAGCGCTGGTCCGACAAACACGGCGCGACTATGAGCAAGCCCTCAAACTACCGGCAGATTTCGTGGCGGAGTGGTCGCGCGCCCGAACAATCAGCAACCAAGTTTGGGAAGAAGCTCGCCGCAAGTCCGACTTCGCAATGTTTCAGCCATATCTTGAGCAGCAGTACGATTTCGCCAAGCGTCAGGCTGAGTATCTCGGTTACGACGAGCATCCCTATGACGCGCTGCTTGACCAGTACGAGCCCGGCATGAAGACCGCTCAGGTTCGCACGCTGTTTGCCGAACTGAAAGCGGGCACGGTTCCGCTGCTCAAAGCAATCGTGGACAGCGGCGTGGAGGTTGACAACAGCGTGCTGCATCAGCCGTTCGACGAAGGGAAGCAAGAGCAGTTTGGTGTCGAGGTGACACGCGCATTTGGCTACGACTGGCAGCGTGGCCGACAAGACCGTACGGTGCATCCATTCTGCATCAACTTTGGCCGCGACGATGTTCGCATCACCACGCGCTTTTATCCCGATTATTTGGGAGCCGCACTTTTCGGGACGATGCACGAAGCTGGACATGCTATGTATGAGCAGGGCGTCGATCCGGAGCTGAGCCGAACGCTGCTCAGTCGTGGCGCTTCGCTTGGCGTCCACGAGTCTCAGTCGCGCATGTGGGAAAATCTAGTCGGTCGCAGCCGCCCGTTTTGGCAAGCCAACTTTGGCCGCTTGCAAGAGCTTTTTCCTGAGCAGCTTGGCAGCGTTGAGCTTGAATCGTTTTATCGGGCCATCAACAAAGTGCAGCCGTCACTGATTCGCGTCGAGGCCGATGAACTGACCTATAACCTCCATATTATGTTGCGCTTTGAGCTGGAAACCGCAGTTCTTGAAGGAAGTGTGCAGCCAGGCGATCTAGCCGAGGAGTGGCACAGCCGCATGGAAGCGATGCTTGGCGTGACACCGCCGAACGATGCCCAGGGTGTACTGCAAGATACGCATTGGAGCGGTGGCTTGATTGGCTACTTCCCGACCTATACACTTGGCAATGTGTTGTCGGTGCAGCTATGGGAGCGAGCCTTGGCGGATCACCCATCAATTCCTGATGAGATCGGTCGTAATGAATACGGCATGCTGCTCGGATGGATGCGCGACAACGTACATCGCTATGGTCGTAAATACGAGCCAAATGAACTGATTCAGCGCGCAACCGGCGGCGCACTTGATGTCAAGCCATATATGAATTATTTACGAGCCAAGTTCGGTGAGATTTACGGCATCACAGCATAAAAATCATGAGCC
>JASKZZ010000297.1 GCA_030147335.1 Herpetosiphonaceae bacterium
GCATATCGGATGCGCTGCCTGCCAATTGTCGGCGCGGGACGAGTCGCGGACGTTGCAAAGCCATTTCGCAGGAGGCAAAGGCGTTACAGCAGGCTTTACGCTGAAACCGGGACGCATCACCATTGCGCGCATCAGCCATGACGGCAGCGGCTACCGGCTTTTCCTGACCATGGGCGAAGCAGTTGCGACCGAGCCGTTGGTCAAAGGCGTGTTTATGAAAGTTTCATTCGATGCGCCGGTGGAGCAAGTGCTGGATACGATCATCCACAACGGCATTGAGCATCATTTTTGTGTAATCTACGGCGACGTTCGCGCGGAGTTACTGGCATTCGCGCATTGGAAGCAACTGCCCGTAGTAGAGGTCGGATAACGAGATCGGGTATCAATTCCGCTATTGGATACGAGCCACAGCGGGATAAACCCAATGCTGTTGTACCGTACCATTGTCGCTAAAACTTAATTCGTTAGATTAGGAGAGATACATGCAGAGTGGCATGGCAGGGGCATCGATTGCCCGAGGCAAACAACGCTGGGAGCAACTTGCGCCCGGTATTGGCTTAGCCATGCTGATCGGTCTGCTTGGGTATGTGCTCCAACAAATTGAGGTTTGGCTGGTCGGTCAGGCCGTGATCGAAGCACTGGTTCTTGCGATCATGCTTGGCATGGCCTGGCGCAACCTGTGGGGCGTGAGCGAAAGCTTGCAGCCAGGTATTTCCTTTACTGGTAAAACTCTTCTGGAGTGTGCTATCGTCCTGCTTGGCGCATCCGTCGATCTGCCTGCGCTGCTGCGAGCCGGACCTACTCTGTTATTTGCCATCGTCGCCGTCGTGTGTGTCGGTTTGCTTGCAAGCGTATTGATCGGACGCGTGATTGGTCTTAATCCCCGCTTGGCTTTGTTGGTTGCCGTTGGTAACTCGATTTGTGGCAACTCCGCCATTGCAGCGGTCGCTCCCGTTATCCAGGCCGACAAAGAAGATGTCGCAAGCGCGATTGCGCTAACGGCAATCCTTGGGGTTGGGCTGGTACTTGGCTTGCCACTGCTGCTCCCGATGCTTAGCTTTTCGTTGTACCAGTATGGTGTCCTGGCCGGAATGACGGTGTATGCAGTTCCACAAGTGCTTGCGGCAACGTTACCTGTAAGCGTGGTCAGTGGTGACGTTGGAACACTTGTAAAGCTGGTTCGCGTCCTGCTCCTCGGGCCAGTCGTACTCGGCTTAAGCCTGTATTACGGTGCAACATCCATCAGGTCACGCTTTGAGATTACACGCTTCATCCCCTGGTTCATTATCGGCTTTCTTTTGTTCGCCGTGCTGCGTAGTACCAATCTTCTTCCGCTTGGTATTGCCCAGCCGCTACGAGAAATCAGTCGCTGGTTAACAATCGCGGCTATGGCAGCGCTTGGCCTGGGCGTAAACATTCGCGTGGTGCGGCAGGTTGGCGCTTCAGTTGCACTGGCGGTTGTTATGTCACTACTCGTGCTTATTCTGGTGAGTATTGGGTTGATTCACGGGCTTGGCATCGGTGCCAGATAATGTTTGTGTTCGCTGACGTGCGCATCAACAAGCGGGTCGCGTCAACCAACGAAATAGACTCGGAAACATGGCGTGCGGCCCAAAGTCAGAAAGGAATAGCCTTATGCACAAGTTTCTCATCCACAATCACGGCGACCACGTTGGCGTTGCGACTTCCGATATCGAGGCTGGTGAAAAAGTGATCGGCGTATTCATGGATGACAACACAACCATCGAGGTTGAGGCGCACCATGATTGGCAGCGGCTGCAATCCAAATGTCGCCGCAGTTGTCGTGATTGGGATCGAGGATAACTGGACGAAACGAATCGCCGACGGCATTGCAGCGACGGGCAAACCGGTTGAGATGTTTTCGATCGAAGGATTTGGTGATCTGGAAACGATTCGTCGCGCCAGCTGGAAAGCAAAGGAGTTTGTCCAGTGGGCGACCGAGCTACAACGCGAGCCGGTTGATTTGGGCGAGCTGACAATCAGCATCAAGTGCGGTGAGTCCGATACCACAACCGGACTTGGTTCATGTCCGAGTGTCAGCTATGTGGTGGACCGCGTTGCCGAGGCTGGCGGCACGATCTTTTTTGGTGAAACATCCGAGCTGACTGGTGGTGAACACTTGATCGCCGAACGAATGGCCACGCCTGAGCTTCGCGATCAATTCATGGACGTTTACAATAACTATGTTGGCGAAATTAAATCAAAGGGCGTTGATCTGCTTGGATCACAACCGACGCAGGGCAACATCGCTGGCGGTTTGACAACCATTGAAGAAAAGGCGCTCGGCAACATCCAGAAGACCGGCTCGAAGCCTGTGATTGGTGTGCTGCAGCCTGCGGAAGCGCCACAACATGGTCCGGGCATTTATTTCATGGACAGCTCATCTGCTGCTGCGGAATGTGTCACGCTGATGATGGCGGGCGGCGCGGTGGTGCATTTGTTCCCGACCGGACAGGGCAACGTGGTTGGCAATCCAATCGAGCCAGTGATCAAGGTTTCGGCCAACCCCAAAACCGTTGCGACGATGTCCGAGCATATCGATGTGGATGTTAGTGGCTTGTTAGCGCGGAAAATGACGCTATCCGACGCTGGCGAACAGTTAATGGATTGTCTGCGCCGTACCGTTAACGGTCGTCTCACAGCCGCCGAAGCGCTTGGACATCGCGAGTTCTCCATGACCAAGTTGTACCGCAGCGCTTGAGCGATTCTGCAATCGCGGCAAAGAGTGTCCCATCGTTCGCGGAGGATAACAGCTCATGGATGTAACCGCATCAATTCTGATCAATGGCGAATGGCGCGTAACACGAGATACAGCGACGGTCCACGCTCCAGCTACCGGCGAGCAGTTAGCGCAGATTGCGATGGCGGGTTCGACCGAAACGCTTGAAGCGATTGACGCAGCGGACCAAGCACTACGGACGTGGCGGCAAACAACCGGGATGGAGCGCTCCGTTATTCTCAACCGCGCGGCTGGACTGCTAAGTGAGCGAGCCGAAGCGATTGGTCGAACGCTCAGTCTTGAAAGCGGCAAGCTGCTGCGGGAAGCCGTCGGCGAGGTACGCTTTGCCGCAGACTACTTCGCGTGGTTCGCGGGTGAAGCGCGGCGGATTGAGTGGATCAGCGGCATCAGT
>JASKZZ010000217.1 GCA_030147335.1 Herpetosiphonaceae bacterium
CCGAGCGCGGCATCGAAAAACGTAGCTAGGCATTGATATAAACGTTCCTGATTAGGTACCTTGATGATGCCGTGTCCTTCGTCGTCGAATACCAGCAGCTCATACGGAATACCTGCCGCATCCAGCCGTTCTACCACCTGCCGCACGTTCTCGGGTGTAACATTCGGATCTTGCGCGCCCTGCACAATCAATAATCGTCCCCGAATCTGATCCACAAAGTTAATTGGTGAGCGTTCGTCATAACGGTCGGGCACTTGGTCAGGGCTACCACCAAGCATTTCCTCGCTGTAGGTGCGTAGGTCGGGCCGTGTGGTATGGTAATCAACAACCAGGTCGGTCATGCCACAAATCGGCGCTGCCGCAGCAATAATGTCGGGGTGCTCATGCGTGATCAGGTGCCACGAGCTATAGCCGCCATATGACGTGCCGGTTACTCCCACCCGTCCAATATCAGCGAGTCCCACGTTGATTAGCGCCTGCGCTCCGGCGGCGATATCGGCCTGTTCGCGTCCGCCCCATCCATCTTCCTTGATCGACTCGCGAAATGGCAATCCAAAGCCGGTGCTGCCCCGGTAGTTCACGTCGAGTACGTTGAAGCCCTGCGCGCACAGAAACTGAATTTGTGAGTTGAGCCGATCTTCAGAATGGGCGGTTGGCCCACCATGGATATAGATAACTGCCCGTCGTCCATTGGTTTTAGCGCGATACAACCACCCCTGTACCGGCAGCCCATCGACCGATTGCCACCGCAGCTCTTCTGCCGCCACCAGCTGTGCTCGATCAAGATTAGTGTGCTGCCACATCCCGGTAAGCGAGGTCAAGTCGTCGGGCTGCTGCGCGTCCAGATCGAAGCGAACAAGGTCGTTCGGCGTTGTAGACGAGGAATACAAACCAATCCATTGGCCTTCTACGCTTCGTCCCAACGGTAGCAAATTTCCAGGCATTTGCGGGAACGTCGTTTCGATGCCGGTATTCGCATCTAACATGGTCGGGACGTGTCGCGCGTCAAGAATCTCATCTACCACAATCATGCCATCGGGCGCGACCCACGCCTGCTCAATGGCGCGTGCCGAGTCGTCAATCAACCAGCGCATCTTACCAGTTGGCCAATGATACACACCCAGGCTTGAATGCTGCTGTGGTTGCCCGGTTCGCGATTCCGACAGCACAAGGATGCGCTCACCGTCGGGAAGCCATTTGGCAGATACCTTGGTTGCATCGCCAAAGTTGAGGATTTCACGGTCGTCATGTCCATCAATGTCTACCAGATGTATTTGGCGGCCGGACGGATGCCGATCTTGTCGCGAATACAACAGGTGCGTGCCCTGCAAATTGAGCTTGGGAACGCTCCATGCGGGTCGTTCGGGTCTTGCGATCGGCGTACGCTCCCCAGTAGCCACGCTATGACGATATACCCAGGTTGGTTCGATCTCTTCGCCACTCGCAACATCGACGTTTGCGCCGTAGAACAGCAGCGTACCGTCAGGATTGAGATCGCCTCCTCGTAGAAAGTACCCTGGCCGATCTTCGGTCAACGGCTGCAACACCTCCGGCTGGTCAATCGCCACGCGAAAAAGCCGCGTCCGCTCGTCGCCATCATGGTCCTCGGTCACAATCACGGCACGCGAGTCAGGGGTCCAGCTAACGAGCATGGTTGTTTCAGCTGTGTGCGTTAAGGCCAGCGGCGGCGTTGAGCCATTGGTGAGCACGCAGAACACATCGATCTGTTGATGCACGCCGCGCCACATAAACGCAACCCAACGTCGATCAGGTGATAGCTGCGCCGTGTACACGGTCGGCAGTGTCAAAAGCTGCTGGAGAAAAGAATCAGCCATGCTACAAAACTCCTGGCGGGTTATATAGTAAATGAGCAATGCGGAAACAACATACGCGGCGTGCCAAACGGATCAGCCGCACTGATCATCATATCATGCAAGGCCTGGTTGCCGCCGGTTTCGTTTCGTGCTACGCTTGGCCTCCAAAAGGACGAGCTTATGACTACGGCCTATCTTGTTGATGATCGTTTTTTGCTGCATGATGATTTTGATCATCCCGAAAATGCCCAGCGTTTGCGCGCGATTCATGAATTGCTCGAATCAAGTGGAATTTTGCCGCAGCTTACTCGCCTCGAGCCCCGTCACGCATCCAAAGAAGAAATCCTGAGTGTCCACCATAGCCGGATGGTCGAGCATTCACAGCGAATGGCAATGTTTGGCGGTGGGCGGCTCAATCCCGACACCTATCTTGTGCAAGAGTCGTGGGATGTTGCGACGCTGGCGGCAGGCGCTGTTTCACGGGCGGTTGAGGCGGTCATGCGTGGCGACGTGGATAACGCCTTCGCGCTGGTTCGGCCTCCCGGTCATCATGCCACGCCAAGTACCGCCATGGGCTTTTGTTTGATCAACAATGTTGCGGTTGCCGCTCAGGTAGCTCGATCTCAGCTTGGCGTTGGCCGCGTCGCAATTATTGATTGGGACACGCATCATGGCAACGGCACACAGGATATTTTTTATGACGATCCCGATGTGCTGTACCTTTCGTCGCATACGTACCCGTTTTATCCTGGTACCGGCCATTGGCGTGAAATTGGCTCGGGTCGTGGTGGCGGTGCTACGCTCAACATTCCGATGCCGGCCTACACCGGCGACCATGAATTTGAGCGTGTATATGACGAGTTGGTTTTGCGCGCGGTTCGTCGTTTCGCACCCGAGCTGATTATTGTGTCTGCCGGCTATGATTGTCATTGGCGCGATCCGCTTGCGCCGATGCTGATGACGGTAACCGGCTTTGGGCGGCTTGCACAGATGATCTTCGACCTTGCCGATGAGGTTTGTCACGGGCGGTTGGTTTGCGCTCTGGAAGGCGGCTACGATCTTCCGGCATTGGCAGAAAGCGTGCTGGCAACGCTGCGCGTGCTTCAAGGGCAGCCGAGCCTCATCAGCGACACGCTTGGCAAACCACCATCGGGCGCTGCTCGTCCAAGCGACATCGAGCCACTTATTGCCGGAATTCAACGAGTTCATCCATTGTTTACATAACGCATTTTCATTCACACGCAAAACAGGCTATAATACGCAGCCAGATACATAGAATAAACATTTTTTAGAGATATACAGATGATTGCAGTGATTGATTATGGCGCAGGCAACTTGCGTTCGGCAGTGCGAGCCTTGCAACACGTTGGTGCTCAGCTTTGCGTAACCTATGAGGCCGACGTTATCCGGTCTGCTGATGCCGTGGTGCTTCCCGGTGTTGGTGCTACGCTCGACACTATGCAGGAGCTTGAGCGGCGTGGTCTAACGGGCGTGATTCCCGAGGTTATCGCTGCTGGCAAGCCGTTTCTTGGAATTTGCGTCGGTATGCAGGTGTTGGCCGAAACAAGCGATGAATGGGGTGTGCATCCTTGCCTGGGCATTGTACCGGGTCGTGTTCGTAAGTTTCCCCAGAGCGCTGGGAAGGTGCCGCAGATCGGCTGGAACCAGGTACACTTCGCTACGAAACATCCGTTGCTTGAAGGCATTCCCGACGGCACGGATTTTTACTTTGTCCACTCGTACTATGTCGATACGTCCGACACGCAAATGGTTGCGGGACAGACCGAGTATGGCGTGTCGTTTCCTGCGGTGCTGGCCAGCGGCAATATCATGGCAACGCAGTTTCATCCAGAAAAAAGCGGACGGTGGGGTTTAGCCCTGCTGGGTAATTTTGTGCGTATGGCGGAATCTCAGCATGACAAGGATGTTTAGCAGCTGAGGCAGGCGACGAGGCAATCATCTGCCAGGTACTGCGCTTCAACAAACGTGGATGCTTAAAGCTGCGTCTGCTCCACGCATCTATCAATGTCAGCGAGGTTTCATGCAAATAATTCCAGCAATTGATATCAAGGATGGTCGGTGCGTTCGGCTGTATCAGGGCGATTACGACCAGATGACGGTGTTCGACCACGACCCGGTGGCTGTGGCGCGCAAATGGGAAAAAGCAGGCGCGCAGCGTTTGCACGTTGTTGATCTTGATGGCGCTAAGGCTGGCCGGCCCGTTAATGCCCAGATCGTTTTCGCGATTGTGCGCGCGATCTCGATTCCGGTGCAGCTTGGCGGTGGTCTGCGCGACCATACGACGGTTGATGCGGCGCTTAATCTTGGTGTTGAGCGCGTTATCTTAGGCACAGCCGCTGTGCGCGACCC